>JBBSVL010000023.1:0-15883 GCA_038233595.1 Propionibacteriales bacterium
ATGGCAAAGACGAGCAGCAGGTCACTGAGCAGCGTGGGCCGTTCGGTGGCGCGCCGCGTCGTGGGACGGGGCAGGTCCGAGGGGTCTGAAGTGGCGGTCGCGCCTGCCAAGAAGGTCCCTACCAAGAAGGTCTCGGCCAAGAAGGCCCCTACCAAGACATCCCCTGCGAAGCAGGCCCCCGCCAAGGCGACGAAGCAGGTTCCGGCGAAGAAGGTTCCGGCGAAGAAGGCTCCGGCCAAGAAGGCTCCGGCCAAGAAGGCCGCTGCCGAGAAGGTGCCGGCAAAGAAGCTTGCGGCCAAGAAGACCCCTGCCAAGAAGGTGTCGGCCAGCGCTGCGACGCTGTCTCCCACCCAGACGAGGACTGCTCCCGTGACGACTGCTGCGAAGAAGCCCCCCGTCAAGGCCACACCGGCCGCACGCAAGGGCAGCGCGGGTGCGCTCGTCGTACGCCCGGGTGAGCGTGCGTGGACCAAGGACGAGCTGGCGCAGGTGCGCGCTCATCTCCGCGACGACGTGCAGCGCCTCGGCACCGAGCTCGAGGTTGCCGAGGACGACCTGCACGACCTGATGCGGGATGCCGGCGACGGCGCCGGCCACGACCAGGCCGACGTCGGGTCGACCACCTTCGAGCGTGACCAGGAGCTGATGATCACCAACAACGCGCGCGAGATGATGGAGCAGAGCGAGCACGCCCTCGTGCGCATCTCGGACGGCACCTACGGCGTCTGCGAGGGGTGCGGTGAGGCGATCGGCAAGATGCGGTTGGTCGCCTTCCCGCGTGCGACACTCTGTCTGACATGCAAGCAGCGCGAGGAGCGTCGCTGAGTCCTAGCGACCCGGCCGACGCAGAGGCCCGACCGCCGGGGCCTTCGCCCCGGCTGATGGTGGTCTTCGCGACGGTCGCGGTGGGGGCCTGGGTGCTCGACCAGGTCAGCAAGCACCTTGCCGTTGCCAAGCTCACCGCCCACACCCCGGTGCGTGTGGTGGGTGACCTGCTCCAGCTCGTCCTGGTCCGCAACGCGGGCGCCGCCTTCAGCACCGGCACCCGTTTCACCCTGGTGCTCTCGGTCGTCGCCATGATCGCAACCGTGGTGATCGTGTGGTTCGGCTTCCGGGCGCGTACGACGCTGTGGGCGATCGCACTCGGCCTGCTACTCGCGGGTGTGGGCGGCAACCTGACCGACCGGCTGTTCCGGCCCCCGAGCCCGTTTCACGGACACGTCGTGGACTTCCTGATGCTGCCGCACTGGCCGGTGTTCAACGTCGCCGACGTGTGCATCAACCTGGCCGCCCTGGTGATCGTGATCCAGGCGATGCGCGGCGTACGCATCGACGGCACGCACTCGCCCGAGCGCCCCCGGAGGCGTACCTCGGGCTCCGAGCGGGAAGGCGAGGGGCGGTGAGCGACGCCGACCAACGCGCCGTTCTGGTTCCCGAGGGACTGGCCGGGGAGCGGGTGGACACCGGTATCGCCCGGATGTTCGGGCTCTCCCGCACCAAGGCGGCCGATCTCGCGGGCGAGGGACATGTCGCGCTGGACGGGGTGCTGGTGGGCAAGTCCGAGCGGCTGCCGGCCGGAGCCCTGCTCGAGGTGCGGATCCCCTCGCAGGCCGACCCGCTCGAGGTGCGAGCCGAGCTGGTCGACGGCATCGCGATCATCCACGACGACGACGACATCGTGGTGGTCGACAAGCCGGTCGGGGTCGCGGTGCACCCGTCGCCCGGCTGGTCCGGGCCTACCGTGGTCGGACACCTACGCGGAGCGGGTTTCCAGATCGCCACCAGCGGCGCCTCGGAGCGGCAGGGCATCGTCCAGCGGCTCGACGTGGGCACGTCGGGGGTGATGGTGATCTGCAAGTCCGAGCACGCCTACTCGGTGCTCAAGGACGCCTTCCGGCGGCGCGACATCGACAAGATCTACCACGCCCTGGTGCAGGGGCACCCCGACCCGTTGCGGGGCACCGTCGACGCGCCGATCGGGCGGCACCCGCGCGCGGACTGGCGGTTCACCGTGCGTGAGGACGGCAAAGCGAGCATCACGCACTACGAGACCCTCGAGGCGCACCGGTTCGCGAGCCTGCTCGAGGTGCACCTGGAGACCGGGCGCACCCACCAGATCCGGGTGCACATGGCCGCGCTCAAGCACCCGTGTCTCGGCGACCTCACCTACGGGGCCGATCCGACACTGGCTGCGCGCGTCGGGCTCGAGCGCCAGTGGCTGCACGCCGTACGCCTCGGTTTCGAGCACCCCGACTCCGGGGAGCACGTCGAGTACGAGTCCGCCTACCCCGCAGACCTGGCCGTGGCCCTCGAGAAGATCCGGCATGCCGCCTGAGCACGTGCAGCTGAGGCCGGCTGCCTTGACCGACCTGGCGTCGATCGCCGACCTGTTCCTGGCCAGTCGTGCGGCCGCGGTGCCGGACATGCCGCCCGTGGGACGTTCCGCCGAGGACGTGCACGTCTACGTCCGCGGCTGGGATCTTGGCAAGCGTGAGGTCTGGGTCGCCGCCGACCAGACCGGTCTGGTCGGGTTCGCATCGCTGGAGGACAGCTGGCTCGGTTCTCTGTACGTCGCCCCGGACCGGGCGCGCCGGGGCATCGGCTCGGCCCTGCTCGACGTGGTGAAGTCGCTGCGACCCGACGGCTTCGCGCTGTGGGTCTTCGAGTCGAACACTCCCGCGCGTGCGTTCTACGCCCGGCACGACCTGATCGAACTGGAGCACACCGACGGCGCAGACAACATGGAGCGCTCGCCCGACCTCCGGATGGCCTGGCCGGGTGCCGACCCGGTGGCCTACCTGCGCGCCCAGATCGACGAGGTCGACGGGCTGCTCGCCGTGCTCCTCGGTCGGCGGGCGGCCCTCACTGCCGCCGTACAACCGCACAAGGTGGTGGGCGGTCATGCCGGCCGGGACGCCGGGAGGGAGCGCGAGATCGCCACCCGGATGAGCCTGCACGCCCCCGGCCTCGACCCCGACGCGATGGGCCGGATCATGCACGCCGTGATCGCGGAGTCGCTGGACGCCTGGGAGCCGGACGCACCGTCCCCCTGACCGCCTAAGGGGCACAACGGCCGGGTCCCGGCCCGCAGGCGGTGCGACAGTGGGTCGAATGCAGCCCAGCCCGCCCTACACGTCCCGGGATCCGCCGGTTTTCGGCAGCTCAACCTGGCCATGCTGTCCGGTCTGGCCGCCTTCGGGATCCTGTACGCCGTCCAGCCGGTTCTTCCACAGATCGGTGCCGAGTTCGCGGACAGCCCGAGCCGCGCCAGCTGGGCCGTCGCGGCGAGCACGGGTGGGCTGGCGATCGCGGTCATCCCGGCGGCTGCCATGGCACTCCGGTGGGGGCGGGTGGTCACGCTGCGGGCCCTGGCCGGCGTCGTACTCGCCGGAGTCGTCGTCGCCGGCAACTCGCCGGGCTGGTTGCCCTGCTGGTGGTGCCGTTCGTGCTGATGGGCGGCGTCGTCGCCGCGCAAGCAACGGCGAGCTGCTGGGCATTGCCTGGTTCGGGTCGGGCTGGGGTGGTGTGACCGGGCTGGTGGCTGCGTTCGTCGCCACCGCTCAGACGCGGACCAGGATCTCCTCGCCGAGCCCGGAGCCGCCCAGGAGGCTGAGGTCGTCACCGGACCAGAACTTCCCGGGGTCGTAGTAGTTGGTCGGGCGACTCCCGTCGAGCAGCCCCATCGCTGTGTACGTCGCCGCGACCACCTCGGCGCAGTAGGTCACCTCGGCACCGGCCGCGTGCCTGATTCGTCCTCGTGCCCACCTCCCGACCAGCGCGGCGGTGGCCGGGAACGGGGTGCCGTCCAACCGTGCGATCGTGGTCAGCACGGCCCCCTCCCGCTCGGGTGTGACCACGGCGTCGAGCTGGCGCAGCCAGGCCTGCTGGCGGTAACGGCCGCACCACTGCCTCACGGCCTGGCCGAGGTCGTGCAGCTGCACCCCGCGGTGGTGCGTCCCGGTCCAGACGTCCAGCAGCCCCTTGCCGAGCTCGGCGTGCCACATCAGTGGCGGCATGTCGTCGAGGACCACCGCCATCCCGACATGGTTCACCGGCGCGTTGGTGATCACCCGGATCGCCTGGTCCGCGCCCGAGTGTCCACGGAACAACCAGAGGTCCCCGGTGCGGGTCAGCTCCACGGCCTCGGCCAGCCCGATACCGCTCCTCCTGCTCGACCGGCTCATCGACGTAGGGTCCTCTCGTGAAGATCTGGAAGGCAGTCGGCCTCGCCGGCCTGGCCGGTGTCGCGGCGACCGGTGTCATCATCGCGCGCGACCGGCGCCAACGTGCGGACCTGACCCCCGAGCAGGTCCGCGAGCGGCTGCACGAGCGGCTCCGCGCCGCCCAGGAAGCCGGCCCCCCTGCACCGCAGCCGTGAGCATGGAGCTCTACGGCGACCTCACCCAGCAGTACCGCGAGTTCGCCGCGTACGCCCACGAGGAGTCACCGTGCTTCGAGGCGTGGGCCCTGAGCGTCGCCGAGGACCACGAGGTGCTGGCCTGGCTCGCCACGCTGCCCCGGCTCAAGCAGCAGCCGAACCTGGTCTTCGCGGGCGCTCGCTGGCACAGCGTGGAAGCACCCGGACCGTACGACGGCCTGCGGCGCGCGCTTCTTGGCGACAACGGCGTGGTCCGACACACGATCCTGACGCGCTCGACCCAGACCAACGAGGTCGGCCGGCTCGCCACGCTCGCCCCGGTGTTCGCCTTGGTCCAGGAGCGAGTCGCCGGCCCGTTGGCGCTGGTCGAGGTCGGAGCCAGCGCCGGCCTGTGCCTCTACCCGGACCGCTACGACTACGCCTGGCCGCCAGTGGGAGACCTCCCCGCCAGCGGCGGACCGACGCTGAGCTGCACGGTCGAGGGGGCGATGCCACGACCGCGGCGGCATCCTGAGATCGCCTGGCGCGGCGGCATCGACCTGAACCCGCTCGACGTGGCCGACCCCGACGCGATGGCCTGGCTGGCCACGCTCGTCTGGCCCGAGCAGGACGAGCGCCGCACCCGCCTGAGGGCCGCCATCGCCGTGGCCCGGGCCGACCCACCTCGGATCGTCACCGGCGACCTTCTCGAGGCACTCCCAGCGCTGATGGAGTCGGCGTCCGGGCACGGGATGCCGGTGGTCTTCCACAGTGCAGTGATCGCCTATCTGGAGCTTCCCGAGCGGCGCCGCTTCGCCGAGATGATGCGCGGGCTCGTCTCCGAGGGTCGCTGTCACTGGGTCAGCAACGAGGCTCCGGGCGTGGTGCCGGGCATCGTCGTACCCGAGCCGCGCCGGCCGACCCGCTTCGTGCTGGCCCTCGACGGCGTGGCCGTCGCCTGGGCCCACGGGCACGGCGACTCGCTGAGCTGGCTCTGAGCGACGACCCGACGTGTCCTGTCGGAAGCCCCTGCCAGACTGTCGTAGGCTGACGCTTCTTCCCCGGAGACGACCTCGCAAGGCGTCTCTAAAGCGGTCAGCCGCGCCGTACAACAGACCCTTCGGGCTTTACAACTAGTTCCCTCCGGGAAGGGGCGACCGCCACCGATGTCGAGTTCCGGGTTCGCCCACCTGCACGTGCACACCGAGTACTCCATGCTCGACGGTGCGGCCCGGCTGACGGACCTGTTCGAGCGCACCGCCGAGCTGGGCATGGACTCGATCGCGATGACCGACCACGGCAACGTGTTCGGCGCCTACGACTTCTGGTCCAAGGCGCACAGCCACGGGATCAAGCCGATCATCGGCATGGAGGCCTACGCCACGCCCAACACACCGCGCAACGAGCGCAAGCGGGTCCGCTGGAACGACGGCGGCCAGGACGACGTCTCCGGGGCGGGTGCCTACACCCACATGACCCTGCTGGCCGAGACCACCGACGGCATGCACAACCTGTTCCGGATGTCCTCGCAGGCCTACATCGACGGCTTCTTCTACAAACCGCGGATCGACCGTGAGCTGCTCGCTCAGTACGGCAAGGGCATCATCGGCACGACCGGCTGCCCGTCGGGGGAGGTGCAGACCTGGCTCCGGATCGGCCAGTACGACAACGCCCGGAAGGCGGCCTCCGAGTTCCAGGACATCCTGGGCAAGGACAACTACTTCCTCGAGCTGATGGAGCACGGCCTCGACATCGAGACCCGGGTGCGCGAGGGCCTGTTACGGCTCAGCAAGGACCTCGGCATCCCGCCGATCGCCACCAACGACTCCCACTACGTCCGGCAGGAGGACGCGGCGGCCCACGAGCACCTGCTCTGCGTCTCCTCGGGCAGCACGATGAGCGACCCGAAGCGGTTCAAGCTCGACGGCGACGGCTACTACGTCAAGTCCGCCGCGGAGATGCGCCACCTCTGGCGCGAGCTTCCCGAGGCCTGCGACAACACGCTGCTGATCGCCGAGCGCTGCGACGTCACCTTCAACGAGAAGGCCAACTACATGCCGGCTTTCCCCTGTCCGGAGGGGGAGGACGAGACCTCCTGGATGGTCAAGGAGGTCGAGAAGGGGCTGCGCTACCGCTACCCGCAGGCCATCCCCGACGACGTCCGCAAGCGGGCCGACTACGAGGTCGGCGTGATCACCCAGATGGGCTTCCCGGGCTACTTCCTAGTTGTCGCCGACTTCATCAACTGGGCCAAGGACAACGGCATCCGGGTCGGCCCCGGCCGCGGCTCGGGGGCGGGGTCGATGGTGGCCTACGCGATGCGGATCACCGACCTCGACCCGATCCAGCACGGCCTGATCTTCGAGCGGTTCCTCAACCCCGACCGCGTCTCGATGCCCGACTTCGACATCGACTTCGACGAGCGTCGCCGCGGTGAGGTGATCCGCTACGTCACCGACCGCTACGGCAGCGAGCGGGTCTCGATGATCGTCACCTACGGCACCATCAAGGCCAAGCAGGCGGTCAAGGACTCCTCCCGGATCCTCGGCTACCCGTTCGCGATGGGCGACAAGGTCACCAAGGCGATGCCGGCCGCGGTGATGGGCAAGGACATCCCGCTCAAGCAGCTCTTCGACTCCGAGCACAAGAGGTACGGCGAGGGCGGTGAGTTCCGGACCCTCTACGACACCGACCGTGACGTGAAGACGGTCGTCGACACCGCGATCGGCATCGAGGGACTCAAGCGCCAGTGGGGCGTCCACGCGGCCGGCGTGATCATGTCGAGCGAGCCGATCCAGAACGTCATCCCGGTGCTCAAGCGCGAGGCCGACGGCGCGATCATCACGCAGTTCGACTACCCGACCTGCGAGAAGCTCGGGCTGATCAAGATGGACTTCCTCGGGCTGCGCAACCTGACGGTCCTCGACGACGCCCTGATCAACATCGAGAACAACCGGGGCGAGAAGATCGTGCTCGAGGAGCTCGAGCTGACCGACCCCGCGACGTACACGCTGCTCCAGCGTGGCGACACCCTCGGTGTCTTCCAGCTCGACGGCGGCCCGATGCGGGCGCTGCTGCGCAGCATGCAGCCCGACGTCTTCGAGGACATCTCCGCGGTCGGTGCGCTCTACCGGCCCGGCCCGATGGGCGCCGACTCGCACAACAAGTACGCCCGCCGTAAGACCGGTCGCGAGCCGGTCGTGGCGATCCACCCGGAGCTCGAGGAGCCGCTGGCCGAGGTGCTCGGCGAGACCTACGGCCTGATCGTCTACCAGGAGCAGGTGATGGCGATCGCCCAGACCCTGGCCGGCTACTCCCTGGGCCAGGCTGACATCCTGCGGCGCGCGATGGGCAAGAAGAAGAAGGAGGAGCTGGACAAGCAGCTCGCCGGCTTCTCCGCGGGCATGATCGAGCGCGGCTACTCCAGTGGGGCCGTGAAGACGCTGTGGGACATCCTGCTGCCGTTCTCCGACTACGCCTTCAACAAGGCCCACTCCGCCGCCTACGGGCTGGTGTCCTACTGGACGGCCTACCTCAAGGCCAACTTCCCGGCCGAGTACATGGCCGCGCTGCTGACGTCGGTGAAGGACGACAAGGACAAGATGGCGATCTACCTCAACGAGTGCCGCCACATGAAGATCCAGGTACTGCCGCCCGACGTCAACGAGTCCGAGGCCAACTTCACCCCGGTCGGGAAGGACATCCGCTTCGGTCTGACTGCCATCCGCAACGTCGGGTGGAACGTCGTCGCACAGGTCATCGAGAGCCGGCGGGAGAAGGGCCGGTTCGCCGACTTCGCCGACTTCATGGGCAAGGTGCCGCCGCAGGTGTGCAACAAGCGGTTGATCGAGTCGCTGGTCAAGGCCGGCGGGTTCGACTCGCTCGGTCACGGCCGGCGGGCCCTGGTCGCGATCCACGAGTCCGCGGTCGACCAGTACGTCGACATCAAGCGCAACGAGGCCATCGGCCAGGACTCGCTCTTCGCCGGGATGGAGAGCCTCGAGGACGAAGGGGGTTGGGGCATCAGCGTGACCGTGCCCGACATCCCCGAGTGGGACAAGCAGACCCTGCTGGGCCACGAGCGCGAGATGCTCGGCCTCTACGTCTCCGACCACCCGCTGATGGGCCTCGAGCACGTGCTGGCCAACGCCGCCGACTGCACGATCGGTCAGCTGCTCACCGATGACTCCCGCGCCGGGCAGGTGACCATCGCGGGTCTGATCACGGGGGTGCAGCGCAAGATCACCAAGCGTGGAGACGCCTGGGCGGTCGTCACCGTCGAGGACCTTGAGGGCGCCATCGACGTACTGCTCTTCCCGAGCAACTACCAGCTGTGCAGCACGATGCTGCTCGAGGACACGGTCGTGGTCGTCAAGGGGACGCTCAACCGCGAGAAGGACCAACCCGAGCTGCACGGCCGTGAGGTCAGCCAGCCGGCGCTGGAGGCGGGCACGGCGGGCCCGGTGACGGTCTCGCTGCCCTCGACCCGGTGCACCCTGCCGGTCGTCGAGCAGCTCAAGGACGTGCTCCGCACGCACCCCGGCACCACCGAGGTGCGGTTGAAGCTGTTGGCGCGAGAGGCCACCTTGGTGCTGCGTCTCGACGACCGGCTCCGGGTCACCCCGTCACCGGCGCTCTCGGCCGACCTCAAGCACCTGCTCGGCCCGGGGGCCCTGGGATGAACCAGCAGCTGACCGACGAGCAGGAGACACTCACCAGCCCGCGGCCGGGCTCAGCGCGCACGGTGGTCTGGGTGGTCGGCTGCTTCGTGCTCGCGGGTCTCGTCGCCGGGCTGGTGTGGTGGAAGATCATCGACCCGCCGTACTTCGTGCGCACCAGCCAGGGTGCGGTGATGGACCAGGCCCAGCTGGGTCGCCGGGTGCAGGCGGACGGCTGGTTCATGGTTCTCGGTGTGGTTGGCGGGCTGCTTGGGGCGCTGGTGCTGGTTCGGCGGTTCGAGAGGGCTCCATTGCTCACCCTGCTCCTCGGCTGCCTTGCCAGTGTGGGCGGTGGGCTGCTGGCCCTGGGGCTGGGCACGACGCTCGGGCACAGCGACGTCAAGTCGCTGGCCCGCACGGCGAAGACGGGCGCCCACATCCCCGACTCGCTGGGGGTGATCTCACACCTGGTGCTCGTTGCGTGGCCGATCGGCTTCCTGGTCGGCGCGGTGGCGATCCTGTGGGGGACCAGGCCGCGGCACCACGACTCCTATCGCGATGACAGCTAGCTGCGGGTGACCCGGGCGGTGTAGGCACCCAGCACGCGGACCAGGTCCGCCGGACCAACCTCCAGGTCAACACCGCGCCGCCCCGCGGACACGAAGACGCTCTCGTGCTCCAGCGCGGACTGGTCGACGACCGTGCGCAGCCGCTTGCGCTGGCCGAACGGGGAGATCCCGCCCACGACGTATCCGGTCGACCGCTCGGCGGACCCGGGCTGGGCCATCAGGGCCTTCTTGCCGCCCACGACAGCCGCGAGCGCCTTGAGGTCCAGCCGCCCCGAGACCGGTACGACGGCCACCACCAGCTCGCCGTCCACGTCGGCCAGCAGGGTCTTGAACACCCGCTCCGGTGCCAGGCCGAGGGCGGCTGCCGCCGCCTCGCCGTACGACGTGTGCTCGTGGGGGCCGGCGCGGTGCTCGTAGGCATGCACGGTGAAGGCCACCCCTGCTTTGGTGAGTGCCACCGTCGCGGGCGTACCGACGGCTTGCTTCTTCTCTGCCATCGCGGCCCAGCTCAGTTGGGGGACCAGCGCATCCGGGCGATGCCGGTCGCGGGAAGGGAGGGGAGCACCGCCATCGCACGCATCTCGCCGACCAGCGACGTGCGGAGCAGAGCCAGCCGGGTGCCGGCATCGGGCGCCTCCAGCAGCGCCTGGCGCTCGGCCTCGGTGAGCAGGCAGGTGGTGGCCAGCGACCAGGAGAGGTACGTCGGATCGGTGGGCAGGTCACCCTCCAGCACCAGGTCGCCCCGCATCGCGCTGAGCCGGAGCCGGTAGGCCTCGAAGGTCGCGAGCGTCCGCTCCGCCTCGATCATCGCGTCCGCGTCGTCGGGCTCGTCGACCAGGTCGACCAGTCCCACGGCGTACGCGCCGCTCGCGTCGATCTCGTGGACCCGGAAGCGTTGCCGGCCGACCACCTCGATGTCGAACCGGCCGTCGTCGTACGGGTCGGCCTCGACCAGCTGCATCATCGTGCCGGTCGTGTGCAACGACTGTGCCCCCCGCGAACTTCTCGGATCGCCGACCTCGTAGCCCTCCCGGATCGCGGTCACCCCGAAGAGCCGCTCGGTCGGGTCCGCAACCGCGAGCAGGTCGTTGACCAGCGTGCGGTACCGCTCCTCGAAGACGTGCAGCGGCGTGGTGACACCCGGGAAGAGCACGGTGTTGAGCGGGAAGAGCGGAAGCCGCGTGGTCACTGTTCCACCGTAGGCGTTCCGGGCGCTGATATCGGTCGGGCGCGGTCGGGTGGCCCTTCTAGACTCGGCACCATGATTCGCAGGATCGACCTACGGGGCGCCGACCGCCCGGACTACCGCAGCCTCGTGCCGCGCGCCGACTTCGACATCGAGGCCGCGCTGGAGGTGGTCCGGCCGATCTGCGAGGACGTCCGGGTCCGCGGGGTCCAGGCGATCCGCGAGTACTCCGAGAAGTTCGACGGCGTCGTCCAGAACGACATGGACGACATCCGGGTGCCGGCCGAGGCGATCCACGCCGCCCTCGAAGGGCTCGACCCCGCAGTCCGAGCCGGGCTGGAGGAGTCGATCCGACGGCTGCGGACCACCTGTGCCGCCGAGCTGGAGGCCGACGTCGCCACCGACCTCGGCCCGGGTGCCCGGGTCACGCACCGCAAGGTTCCGGTCGACCGGGTCGGCCTGTACGTCCCAGGCGGGATCGCACCGCTGGTCTCCAGCGTGGTGATGAACGTGGTCCCGGCCCAGACCGCCGGGGTCGGCTCGATCGCGTTGACCAGCTCCCCCCAGAAGGCTCCGTTCGGTTCCTTCGGTGCCGGCCTTCCGCACCCGACGATCCTGGCCGCGTGCGCGCTGCTGGGCATCGGGGAGGTGTACGCCGTCGGCGGCGCCCAGGCGATCGCGATGCTGGCCTACGGCGCCGGTCCGTGTGCCAGGGTCGACCTGGTCACCGGGCCGGGCGCGATCTACACGGTTGCGGCCAAGCGGCTGCTCAAGGGTGTGGTCGGCATCGACTCCGAGGCTGGTCCGACCGAGATCGCGATCCTGGCCGACGACACCGCCGACGCGTCGTACGTCGCCGCCGACCTGGTCAGCCAGGCCGAGCACGACCCGATGGCCGGGTCGGTGCTGGTGACCGACTCGTTGCGGCTGGCCGACGACGTCGAGGCCGAGCTCGACAAGCAGGTGCACGCCACCCGGCACACCGACCGGATCAGCACCGCGCTGGGTGGCAGGCAGTCCGGCATCGTGCTGGTCGACGACATGGCGCAGGGTCTCGACGTGGTCAACGCCTACGCCGCAGAGCACCTGGAGATTCAGACCGCCGACCCCGAGGCCCACGCTGCCCGGGTGCGCAACGCGGGGGCGGTCTTCGTCGGCTCGTTCGCGCCGGTCTCGCTCGGCGACTACTGCGCCGGTTCCAACCATGTGCTGCCGACCGGCGGTTGCGCCTGCCACTCCTCCGGGCTTTCGGTGCGGGCGTTCGTGCGCTCGGTGCACGTCGTGGAGTACTCCCGCGAGGCGCTCGCGGAGGTCGCGGACCACGTGGTCAACCTGGCCGAGGCGGAGGACCTGCCCGGCCACGGCGCGGCGGTCCGGGTCCGCTTCGAGCAGTCATGACGCGTCCGGGCTGGACGCCCCCGCTGCGAGACGAGCTGCGCGGGATCGAGCCGTACGGCGCCCCGCAGCTCGACGTACCGGTGCAGCTCAACGTCAACGAGAACCCCTACCCGCCCAGCGCGGACTGCGTCGCCGACATCGCCCGCTCGGTGGCGAGCGCTGCGGCGAGCCTGAACCGGTACCCCGACCGCGAGTTCACCGCGCTCCGTGCGGGACTGGCCGGCTACCTGGCGGATGAGGCCGGGGTCCGGGTCGGGCCCGAGCAGATCTGGGCGGCCAACGGGTCCAACGAGGTGATGCTGCAGATCCTGCAGGCCTTCGGCGGTCCGGGCCGGGTCGCGGTGTCGTTCGCGCCGACGTACTCGATGTATCCCGAGTACGCCCGCGACGCGATGACCGGCTGGGTCGCAGGCCGTCGCCGTGAGGACTTCGGGTTCGACCTCGAACACGCCCGCGAGCTGGTCGCCGAGCACCGGCCCAGCGTCGTACTCGTGCCCTCGCCGAACAACCCGACCGGCACCGCGCTGCCGCACGACGCGATCGGCGCGCTGTGTGAGGCGGCTCCGGGGGTCGTCGTGGTCGACGAGGCCTACGCCGAGTTCCGCCGCGCCGGAACCCCGAGCGCGCTGGAGCTGCTCGCGGAGATGCCGAACCTGGTCGTCACGCGCACCATGAGCAAGGCGTTCGCCCTCGCCGGTGCCCGGTTGGGCTACCTCGCCGCGGCACCGGAGATCATTGCCGCGCTGCGTGTGGTCCGACTGCCCTACCACCTCTCCTCGGTGACCCAGGCCGTCGCGTCGGCGGCGCTGCGGCACGCGGCCGAGCTGCTCGGCAGGGTCGAGGAGCTCCGCGTCGAGCGCGACCGGACCGTGGCCTGGCTGGGCGAGCAGGGCTTCGAGGTGGCCGAGACGGACGCGAACTTCGTGCTGTTCGGCCGGTTCGCCGACCGGCACGCCGTCTGGGCGGCGCTGGTCGAGCGGGGGGTGCTGATCCGGGAGACCGGACCTGACGGCTGGCTGCGGGTCTCGGTCGGAACGACGGACGAGATGGCGGCCTTCGAGGCAGCCGTGGTGAAAGTCCGCGACAATGCTCCCGAAGGCTTTCTGCAACGAGAGGTGACGGCATGAGCCGCCCAACCAAGCGCACAGCCCGCATCGAGCGCCGGACCAAGGAGTCCAAGGTTCTCGTCGAGGTCGACCTCGACGGGTCCGGGCACACCGACGTCTCGACCGGGGTCGGGTTCTACGACCACATGCTCACCGCGTTCGGGAGGCACTCGCTGCTCGACCTGACGGTGCAGACCGAGGGTGACACCCACATCGATGCCCACCACACCGTGGAGGACACCGCAATCGCGCTTGGCGACGCTCTGCGCGAGGCACTCGGCGACAAGGCCGGCATCCGCCGGTTCGGCGACTCGCTGGTGCCCCTCGACGAAGCTCTGGTCCAGTGCGCCGTCGACGTGTCCGGGCGCCCGTACTGCGTGCACACCGGTGAGCCGGAGGGCCAGGAGCTCGTGCTGATCGGTGACGCCTACATTGGCTCGTTGACCCGGCACGTCTTCGAGACGATCGCGCACCACGCGCAGATCGCGCTGCACGTGCGGGTGCTGAGCTCGCGCGACCCGCACCACCTGGTCGAGGCACAGTTCAAGGCCGTCGCCCGGGCGCTGCGCGACGCTGTCGCGCTCGACCCGCGCGAGACCGGCGTGCCGTCCACGAAGGGTTCGCTCTGATCACCCCGATGTCGGTGGCTGATGTCCTGCCTCAGGTGGTCGTCCTGGACTACGGGTCGGGCAACGTCCGCTCCGCGGTCCGGGCTCTCGAACGCGGGGGCGCCACGGTGACGTTGAGCGCCGACCGGGAGGCCGCGATGGACGCCGACGGTCTCGTGGTGCCCGGTGTCGGCGCGTTCCGGGCGTGCATGGACGGCCTGCGGGCGGTCAAGGGCCACGAGATCATCGGGCGCCGTCTCGCGGGAGGCCGGCCGGTCCTCGGCATCTGCGTGGGCATGCAGATCCTCTTCGAGCACGGCTTCGAGCACGGCGTGGAGACCGAGGGGTGTGGTGAGTGGCCCGGCGTCGTCGAGCGGCTCCAGGCTCCCGTCGTACCCCACATGGGGTGGAACACGGTCGACGCGCAACCGGGGTCGAGGCTGTTCGACGGGGTCGAGAACGAGCGGTTCTACTTCGTGCACTCCTACGGCGTCCGCGACTGGACCCTGGTCACCAACAACCGCACCCGGGCGCCGCTGGTGACCTGGGCCGAGCACGGTGGCGACCGGTTCGTCGCCGCGGTCGAGAACGGGCCGCTGAGCGCCACCCAGTTCCACCCGGAGAAGTCCGGGGACGCCGGCGCCCGGCTGCTGCGCAACTGGGTGGAAGGACTCACCGGATGAGCAAGGAGCGCGCGCGCCGTCGCGTCGAGCGCGAACGTGAGTCGGCGATCCGGACCGCGGCCCGAGCCGCCGAGCACGAACGCTCCGAGAGACGCCAGGCCCGTCGCCGCACCGTGACCCGCTGGCTGCCTCCGAAGCCGTCCCGACCGAGCGGCATCCTCGCGGAGCGTCGCCGGGCCCGGCTGCGGGTGCTGGTCGCCGCGCTGATCCTGGTCAACGTGCTGGTCTGGGTCTTCCGGCCCGACTGGCCGGCCCGGTTGGCAGCCCTCGTGGTCTGCCTGTTGCTCTTCCCGCTGCTCGCCGTGATGACCAGCCCATAACCAGCCCATGACAAGCCCATGACAAGGATCCCCGTGGCCCGCACCGCGCCCCACCTCGAGCTCCTCCCCGCCGTCGACATCGCCGACGGTCGGGCCGTCCAGCTGGTGCAGGGTGTGGCCGGCTCGGAGAAGCAGTTCGGCGACCCGGTCGAGGCCGCACTGCGCTGGCAACGGGCCGGCGCCGAGTGGGTGCACCTGGTCGACCTCGACGCCGCGTTCGGCCGGGCGAACAACCGCGAGCTCCAGGCCCGGATCGTCGACGAGCTGGACATCGGGGTGGAGATGAGCGGCGGCATCCGCGACGACGACTCGCTGAGTGCTGCGTTGGCCACCGGCTGCCGTCGGGTCAACATCGGCACCGCCGCGCTGGAGCAGCCGGAGTGGTGCGCGAAGGCGATCGCCCGGCACGGGGACCGGATCGCGATCGGGCTCGACGTACGCGGCCGGACGCTCGCCGCCCGTGGCTGGACCCGTGAAGGCGGCGACCTGTACGACGTGCTGACCCGGCTCGACGCGGAGGGATGTGCGCGCTACGTGGTCACAGATGTGAACAAGGACGGCATGCTCCAGGGACCGAACCTGGAGCTCCTCGCAGCCGTGTGCTCGGCAACCGACCGGCCGGTTGTCGCGTCGGGCGGGGTCACCGAGCTGGCCGACCTCGAGGCTCTGCTCGGTCTGGTCCCCGACGGTGTGGAGGGAGCGATCATCGGCACTGCGCTGTACGAGGGTCGGTTCACGCTCGAGGACGCCCTCGCGCTGACGATGCCAAACAGGACAGACCCGCTGTGACCCTGGCAGTACGCGTGATCCCGTGCCTGGACGTCGACGCCGGGCGGGTGGTCAAGGGCGTCAACTTCGAGAACCTCCGCGACGCCGGCGACCCGGTCGAGCTGGCCAGGTTTTACGACGCGGAGGGCGCCGACGAGCTGACTTTCCTCGACATCTCGGCATCTCACGAGGGGCGGGCGACCACGCTCGACATCGTCTCGCAGACCGCC
>JBBSVL010000024.1:0-15873 GCA_038233595.1 Propionibacteriales bacterium
CGTCGCTGGTGGTGGCGATCGGACCGGAGAGGTTCGCGGACTTCCTGGCCGGCTTCCACACCATGGACCAGCACTTCCGCAGCACCGAGACCGCCCGCAACGTGCCGGTCCTGATGGGGATGCTCAACATCTGGTACTCCAGCCTTCTCGGCGCCCAGACCCACGCCGTCCTGCCCTACTCCCAGCTGTTGCACCGGTTTCCGGCATACCTCCAGCAGCTGACCATGGAGTCGAACGGCAAGAGCGTGCGCTGGGACGGTTCGGCGGTCCCCACCGACACCGGCGAGATCTTCTGGGGCGAGCCCGGCACCAACGGGCAGCACGCGTTCTACCAGCTGATCCACCAGGGCACCCGGCTGATCCCGGCCGACTTCATCGCCTTCGCCGACCCGTCCTACCCGCTCAAGGACGGCGACCAGGACGTGCACGAGCTGTTCCTGGCGAACTTCTTCGCACAGACCCGTGCCCTGGCCTTCGGCAAGACCGCCGACGAGGTCCGGGCCGAGGGAACTGCGGAGGCGGTCGTACCGGCCCGGGTGTTCCCGGGCAACCGCCCCACGGCCTCGATCATGGCGCCGGAGCTGAGCCCGAAGGTGCTGGGCCAGCTGGTCGCGCTCTACGAGCACATCACCTTCACCCAGGGCGTGGTCTGGGGCATCGACTCCTTCGACCAGTGGGGGGTCGAGCTCGGCAAGCAGCTCGCCCAGCAGGTCGGCCCGGCCATCTCGGGCGACGACGCCGCCCTGAGCGAGCAGGACGCCTCCACGCAGTCCCTGATCGCCTACTACCGGAGGCACCGCACCTGATGACCGATCCCAAGCCCTGGGTCAACCCGCTTCGCGACCCGCAGGACCGCCGCCTTCCGCAGATCGCCGGGCCGTGCTCGATGGTGCTCTTCGGGGTCACCGGCGACCTGTCCCGCAAGAAGGTGATGCCCGCCATCTATGACCTGGCCAACCGCGGGTTCCTGCCGCCCGGCTTCTCGCTGGTCGGCTTCGCCCGTCGGGACTGGGTCGACGAGGACTTCGCCCAGATCGTGCACGACTCGGTCCGCGAGCACTCGCGCACCGAGTTCCGCGAGGAGGTGTGGAAGCAGCTGGCCGAGGGCTTCCGCTTCGTCTCCGGCGAGTTCTCCGACGGCAACGCCTTCAACAACCTGCGCCGCACCCTCGAGGAGCTCGACGAGGCCCGCGGCACCGGCGGCAACCACGCGTTCTACCTGTCGATCCCGCCGAAGTTCTTCGGTGACGTGGTCGGCCAGCTCAAGGAGCACGGCCTGACCGGGCAGCCCGGCGGCGCCGACCCGGACGCCGGCCCGGGTCCGTGGCGCCGGGTCGTCGTGGAGAAGCCGTTCGGCCACGACCTCGCCTCCGCGCGTGAGCTGAACCAGCTCCTGGCCGGGGTGTTCAGCAACGAGTCGGTCTTCCGGATCGACCACTACCTCGGCAAGGAGACCGTGCAGAACATCCTGGCGATGCGGTTCGCGAACAACCTCTTCGAGCCGATCTGGAACAACCACTATGTCGACCACGTGCAGATCACCATGGCAGAGGACATCGGGATCGGCAGCCGCGCCGGGTACTACGACGGCATCGGGGCCGCGCGCGACGTGATCCAGAACCACCTGATGCAGCTGATGGCGCTGACCGCGATGGAGGAGCCCGCCGCGTTCGACGCCGCTTCGCTTCGGTTCGAGAAGCAGAAGGTGCTCTCGTCCGTCGTACTCCCCGACCGGCTCGACCTGGCCACCTCGCGCGGGCAGTACACCGAGGGCTGGGCGGGCGGAGAGAAGGTGCTGGGCTTCCTGCAGGAGCAGGACATCCCGAATTCCTCGCACACCGACACCTTCGCCGCGATCACCCTGCACATCGAGAACCGGCGCTGGGCCGGGGTGCCGTTCTACCTGCGCACCGGCAAGCGGCTCGGTCGCCGGGTCACCGAGATCGCCGTGGTGTTCAAACGTGCGCCGCACCAGCCGTTCAACGCCACCCAGACCGAGGACCTGACCCACAATGCGCTGGTCATCCGGGTGCAGCCCGACGAGGGCATCACGATCCGGTTCGGCTCCAAGGTGCCGGGCACCGCGATGGAGATCCGCGACGTGAACATGGACTTCGCCTACGGCGGCACGTTCACCGAGGCCAGCCCGGAGGCGTACGAACGGCTGATCCTCGACGTACTCCTCGGCGACCCCCCGCTGTTCCCGCAGCACGAGGAGGTCGAGCTCTCCTGGCAGATCCTCGACCCGATCCTGGACTACTGGGCCAGGCACGGGAAGCCCGACCCGTACCCCTCCGGTGGCTGGGGCCCGGAGTCGGCGAACGCGATGCTGGCACGAGACGGAAGGAAGTGGCGAAGGCCGTGATTGAGCTCACCGACACCAACAGCTCCGGGATCGCTGCCGAGATGGTGGCCGAGCGGGCTCGTCACGGCAGTCCCGCGATGGGCATGGTGATGACCATGGTGATCGTGGTCGCCGAGCAGGACGCCGCCGACGCTCTCAAGGCCGCCCGCCACGCCTCTCACGAGCACCCGGCACGGGTGCTCGGGGTGATCCTCGGCAGCGCCCGCGGGAAGCCGAAGGTCAACGCCCAGATCGGGGTCGGGGACGGCTGGTCCGGTGAGACCGCGCTGATCAGACTCTCCGGAGAGGTGGTCAAGCATCCCGAGTCCGTCGTGCTCCCGCTGCTGCTGCCCGACTCGCCGGTCGTGGTCTGGTGGCCCAGGGACCACCCCGACGACCCGGCGAACGACCCGATCGGTGCGCTCGCGCAACGTCGGATCACCGACGCTGCTGCCGTCCGCACCGGCAGGTCGACTGCCCTGCAGCGGCTCTGTGCCGCCTACGCCCCGGGTACGACGGACCTGGCCTGGACCCGGCTCACCCCGTGGCGGGCGCTGCTGGCTGCGGCACTGGACCAACAACGGCTGCAAGTGCGCCGGGCCACGGTCACCGCGGAGCGGATCAGCCCGAGTGCCGACCTGCTCGCAGCCTGGCTGGGCGACCGGCTCAAGGTGAGCGTCGACCGAGCCACGTCCGGCGGACCGGGCATCACCGACGTCGTGCTCGACACGGCCGAAGGCCCGATCGAGATCACCCGCCGGGACGGCACGCTGGCCACGTTCTCCTCCCCCGATCGGCCCGACCGGCCGGTCGCGCTGAAGCGTCGCGAGGTCCCCGACCTGCTGGCCGAGGAGCTACGCCGGCTCGACGAGGACGACGTCTACGCGGCGACCGCCAAGAAGCTCGTCGCCTCGCGAGCACCGAAGAAGCGGACCGGCAAGGCGACCGGCAAGGCGACCGAGAAGTCGACCGAGAAGTCGACTGTGAAATCGACTGGGAAGACCACGAAGAAGGCGGCGAAGAAGTCATGACCGATCCCGAGGTGGTGCAGCACGAGAACCCCGATGCGCTGGCCGACGACGTTGCCGAGCGGCTGCTGATCGTGCTGGCCGACGCCCAGTCGGCGGGACGTACTCCGCACGTCGCGCTGACCGGAGGGTCCATCGCCGTCCAGATCTATGCGGCGATCGCACGGGTCTCGGCCTACTCCCGCGTCGACTGGCGCAACGTGGCGCTCTGGTGGGGCGACGAGCGGTTCGTTGCACCCGACGACCCCGACCGCAACGCGCTGCAGGCACGCAAGGCGATGCTCGACGTCCTCGACGTGGACCCGACGAACGTGCACGAGATGCCGTCAACCGCTACAGCCGCGAGCCCGGACGAGGGTGCTGAGGCGTATGCCGAGGAGCTACGGGCGCACGGAGGCGGCCAGTTCGACGTGGTGCTGCTCGGACTCGGCCGCAACGGGCACGTCGCCTCGCTGTTCCCGGATTTCGCACAGCTCGACGTCGACGACCAGATCGCGGTCGGGGTCAGCGGCTCCCCAAAGCCGCCACCGGAGCGGATCAGCCTGACCTACCCGGCGTTGAACCGCACCCGCGAGGTCTGGTTCGTGGTCGCGGGTGAGGAGAAGGCCGAGGCGGTCGCCCGGGCGATCCACGGCGCGGACCGGCACGAGGTGCCGGCCACCGGTGCGCACGGTCAGGAGCGAACCATCTGGTTCGTCGACGACGCAGCCGCCTCTCAGCTCTAGGAGTCGGCCGACGGGTCAGAAGATGATCTCGCCGCGCTTGCGACGGTCCCGCAGGGTCTTGATCGCCTCGTTCAGAATGTCTGCTGCCTCCGCGTCGGAGCGACGCTCCTTCACATAGGCCAGGTGCGTCTTGTACGGCGCGACCTTGGTCGGTGGCGGAGGGTTGTCGGAGTCCAGGCTGGCCGGCAGACCGCAGCGGGGACAGTCCCACATGTCCGGAGGGGTGGCCTCGATGGCGAACGCCACCATGGTCCGGTGCTCCTGGGAGCAGAAGTAGCTCACGCTCTGGCGAGGCGCTGCCTCACCACGCTCGGCCTCCCCCATCGGTCCGGCCCCTACCCGGCTGCCTCGAATGGCGCTGCCACCACCTGCCACGTCTTCGGACTCCTTCTTGAGGGTGTGAGATTCTACGGCGTTCGAGGGTCAGTGCGTCTTGAGCAGCAGTCCGAGTCCGACGATGCAGGCGAACCAGATCATCCCGATGCCGATCGTGATCCGGTCGAGGTTGCGCTCTGCGACCGACGACCCGCCCACTCCACCGGACGCCCCGCCCCCGAACATGTCTGACAGGCCACCGCCCCGACCCTTGTGCAACAGCACCAACAGGATCAGGAACAGGCTGGAGAGCATCAGCAGGATCTCGAAAACCGTAACCACGTCGGGAGCCTAACCCACGATGCCCCAGGATCAGATGACCGGCATCTCATAGAACCGGCAGATCCCGCCGAACTCGTCGGGCTGAAGGCTCGCCCCGCCGACCAGGGCGCCGTCGACGTCTGGTTGCTGCATGAGCGAGGCGATGTTCGCCGCCTTGACCGATCCGCCGTAGAGGATGCGCACTCCGGCGCCGGCGTCCGCGTCGTACGTCTCCCCGATACGGCCACGGATCGCAGCGCACACCTCCTGCGCGTCCGCGGGGGTCGCGACCTCACCGGTGCCGATCGCCCAGACCGGCTCGTAGGCGACCACCAGTCCGGCGACCTGGGCGGCGGTGTAGCCGGCAAGGGACCTGTCGACCTGGGCCAGCGTGTGGGCGACCTGCCGGCCCTCCTTGCGCACCTCCAGGCCCTCACCGACACAGACGATCGGGGTGATCCCGGCAGCGGAGGCCTTGCGTGCCTTGGCGTTGACCTCGGAGTCGTCCTCGCCGTGGTAGTCACGGCGCTCGGAGTGCCCGACCACGACGTAGCTGCAACCGAGCTTGGCCAGCATCCCCGCGGAGATCTCGCCGGTGAACGCGCCGTCATCGTGGGTCGAGACGTCCTGCGCGCCGTAGCGGATCTTCAAGCGGTCTCCGTCGACCAGCGTCTGCACGGACCGGATGTCGGTGAACGGAGGCAGCACGACCACCTCGGCCTTGGCGTAGTCGTGGTGCTTGTCGTCGAGGGTCCAGGCGAGCTTCTGCACCAGGAGCACCGCTTCCTGGTGGTTCAGGTTCAGCTTCCAGTTGCCTGCCATCAGCGGTACGCGGGAGCTCTTGCTCATGTCGGTCAGTCCTCCAGGACGTCGATGCCGGGCAGCTTCCTGCCTTCGAGGTACTCCAGGCTGGCGCCCCCGCCGGTCGAGATGTGTCCGAAGGCCGCCTCGTCGAAGCCGAGCGCGCGGCATGCGGCCGCGGAGTCGCCGCCACCGACCACGGACAGCCCGCCGGCCGCAGTGACCCCGGTCAGCGCCTGCGCGACCGCTCTGGTCCCGCCGGCGAACGCCGGGAACTCGAAGACCCCCATCGGGCCGTTCCAGAACACGGTCCTGGCATCCGCCAGCGCAGCCGCGAACGCCCGGGCCGAGCAGGGCCCGATGTCCATGCCCACCTTGTCGTCGGGGATCGCTTCCGCGGGCACGACGGAGGGCTCCGCGTCGGCCGTGAACTGCGAGGCGACCACGATGTCGGTCGGCAGCACCAGCTCGACGCCGGAGTCGGCGGCTCGCTGGAGATACTCCTTGCAGGTCTCGATCTGGTCCTTCTCCAGCAGGCTCCTGCCCACCGGGTGGCCCTGCGCCGCCAAGAACGTGAACAGCATCCCGCCACCGATCAGCAGCTTGTCGGCCTTGCCCAGCAGGTTGTCGATGACGGCCAGCTTGTCGGACACCTTGGAGCCACCCAGCACCACGACGTACGGACGCTCGGGGTCGTTGGTCAACCGCCGCAGCACCCCGATCTCGGCAGACACCAGACCTCCCATCGCGTGGGGCAGGCGCTGGGCGACGTCGTACACGGACGCCTGCTTGCGGTGCACGACTCCGAAACCGTCGCTCACGAACGCGTCGGCGAGGGCTGCGAGCTGGTCGGCGAACGCGCCGCGCTCGGCGTCGTCCTTGCTGGTCTCCCCGGCGTTGAACCGGACGTTCTCCAGCAGGGCCACGTCGCCGTCGCCGAGACCGTCCACGGTCGCCTTCGCACTCTCGCCGACGGTGTCCGTCGCGAACGCCACCGGCGCCCCCAGCAGCTCGGCCAGCCGGTCGGCGACCCGGGTGAGGGAGTACGCCGGGTCCGGCTTGCCCTCGGGCCGACCGAGGTGGGCAACGACCACGACCCGTGCACCGGCGCCGGCCAGCTGCTGGATGGTGGGGACGCTGGCCCGGATCCGCCCGTCGTCGCTGATCCGCAGCTGCTCGGAAGACCCGTCCAACGGCACGTTCAGGTCCGACCGCAGCAGGACCCGCTTGCCACGCAGGCCGCCCACCCTGTCGGCCAGGCGGTCGATCTCGTTCACGTGCGCGCTCAGAGGGTCGCGCCGACGTAGCTGATCAGGTCAGCGATGCGGTTGGAGTAGCCCCACTCGTTGTCATACCAGCCGACCACCTTGACCTGGTTGCCGATCACCTTGGTCAACGGCGCGTCGAAGATGCAGGATGCCGGATCGGTGACGATGTCGGAGGATACGATCGGGTCCGTGGAGTACCTCAGGTAGCCCTTGAGCGCACCGTGTGAGGCTGCCTCGACGATCGCGTTCACCTCCTCGACCGTGGTCTCACGACCTGCCTCGAACGTCAGGTCCGTGGCCGAGCCGGTCGGCACCGGGACGCGAAGGGCGTAGCCGTCCAGCTTGCCCTTCAGCTCGGGCATCACCAGCCCGATCGCCTTCGCGGCGCCCGTCGAGGTGGGAATCACGTTGATCGCAGCGGCGCGGGCCCGCCGCGGGTCCCGGTGGATGTTGTCGAGCAGGTTCTGGTCGGCCGTGTAGGCGTGCACGGTGGTCATCAGGCCCTTGACGATGCCCAGGTCGTCATGGAGCGCCTTGGCCATCGGGGCGAGGCAGTTCGTGGTGCACGACGCGTTGGAGATCACGTGGTGGCTGGCCGGGTCGTAGTCCTCGTGGTTGACACCCATCACCACGGTGAAGTCCTCGTTGGAGGCGGGCGCCGAGATGATCACCTTCTTGGCCCCGGCGTTGATGTGGGCGTGCGCCTTCGTGGCGTCGGTGAAGAACCCGGTGGACTCGACGACCACGTCGGCGCCGAGCTCGCCCCACTTCAGGTTGGCCGGGTCACGCTCGGCGAACGCGGCGATCTCCTGGTCCCCGACCCTGATCGAGGTGTCGGTCGCGGTCACGTCGGCGTTCAGTCGACCCAGGATCGAGTCGAACTTGAGCAGGTGCGCCAGCGAGCCGTTGTCGGTGAGGTCGTTGACGCCGACTATCTCGATGTCGGAGCCGCCGGTCTCCTGCAGGACGCGGACGGCGCGGAAGAAGTTGCGGCCGATTCGGCCGAAGCCGTTGATGCCTACACGAACAGTCACGGGTGCTTACTCCTGGCTAGCAGACTTGATGAGCGAACCTCGACACTATCGCGGGCTCAAGCCTCTTCGGCGAGCATCTCCGGCGTCAGCGACGCCTCGGTGTCGGGGACCCCGAGATCCTCGGCACGCTTGTCGGCCATCGCGAGCAACCGGCGGATCCGGCCGGCGATCGCATCCTTGGTGAGCACTGGCTCGTGCAGCTGGCCGAGCTCCTCCAGCGACGCCTGCTTGTGCTCGAGCCGGAGCCGGCCGGCTTGGCGGAGGTGGTCGGGGATCTCCTCGCCGAGAATCTCCAGCGCTCGGTCGACCCGGGCGCCTGCAGCCACGGCTGCCCGCGCCGACCGACGCAGGTTGGCATCGTCGAAGTTCGCCAGCCGGTTAGCGGTGGCGCGGACCTCGCGGCGCATCCGACGCTCCTCCCAGGCGAGAAGCGACTCGTGGGCACCAAGGCGGGTCAGCAGCTCGCCGATGGCGTCACCGTCGCGGATCACCACTCGGTCCACACCGCGCACCTCGCGGGCCTTGGAGGCGATGCTGAGCCGACGGGCGGACCCCACGAGCGCCAGGGCGGCCTCGGGGCCGGGGCAGGTCACCTCGAGTGAGGAGGAACGCCCCGGCTCGGTCAGGGAGCCGTGTGCCAGGAAGGCGCCTCGCCAGGCGGCAACCGCGTCGCAGCCGGAGCCGGACACGACCTGCGGTGGCAGCCCGCGCACCGGCCGGCCGCGCTGGTCGATCAGCCCGGTCTGGCGGGCGAGGGACTCGCCGTCCTTGACGACCCGGACGACGTAACGGCTCCCCTTGCGGATGCCGTTGCCCTGCACCAGCGCCACATCAGAGGTGTGGCCGAAGACCTCGGCGATGTCCCTGCGGAGGCGTCGGGCGGCCGCGCCCGTGTCGAGCTCAGCCTCCACCACGATCCGGCCGCCGGCGATGTGCAGCCCGCCCGCGAACCGCAGCATCGAGGAGACCTCGGCCTTGCGGCAACAGGTCTTCGTCACCTTGGTGTTGGCGAGCTCCGCTTTGACCTGTGCCGTCATTGCCATGCGTTCGTTCCCCAACCCTCGCCAAAACATAATTTGCCGGACTCAGCCCACAGGCCCGAACCGCCCGAAGTGGGCGGGCGTCACGGCCATCACCTTATGTCGATTGCATCAGTCGCGCATAGGCGCTGGCCAGTTTGTCGGGGTCGTGCTGCTCCATCTGGCCCGTCCGGGCCAGGTCCTCGAGCACCAGCCGCGCGCCGTGCGACGCAGCCAGGGCACTCACCCGAGCCTCGTCGAGCACCGAAGCACGGTCCCCGAGCACCACGTCGAGCTGCAGGCCAGGGGCGTGCCGGACGAGCGCCTCGAGATGTTCGGCCTGGGTCAGCCCCTCGGTCTCCCCCGGCTGGGCGACCAGGTTGAGGTTGAGCAGCACCCGCGCCGAAGTCTCCTGGAGGGCCCCCCGCAGCTCGGGGACGAGCAGGTGCGGGATCACGGAGGTGAACCAGGAGCCGGGGCCGATCACGATCCAGTCTGCGGCGCGCACCGCGGCCACGGCCTCCGGACAGACCCGTGGGTTGCGGGGGTCCAGCGCCACGCTGAGCACCTTGCCGGCGGTCGTCGCCACCTCGACCTGACCGCGCACCGTGGTGACTGCGTCCGGTCGGCCCGGGTCTGCTCCGGCAACCTGCGCGGTGATGTTGAGCGGGGTCAGCGCCATCGGCAGCACCCGGCCGTGCGCCCCGAGCAGCCGGGCCACCCAGTCGAGACCATCCACGTGCTCGCCGAGCAGCTCCCACAGCGCCACGATCAGCAGGTTTCCCACGGCATGCCCGTGCATGTCGCCAGCGGACTCGAAACGGTGCTGCAGCACACGTGCCCAGGTCCGCCCCCAGTCATCGTCGCCGCAGAGGGCCGCGAGCGCCATCCGCAGGTCGCCGGGCGGCAGCGCGCCGAACTCTTCGCGCAGTCGCCCCGAGGAGCCGCCGTTGTCGGCGATGGTCACCACGGCGGTCAGGTCATCGACGACCCGACGCAGCGCCGAGAGGGAGGCGGCAAGCCCGTGCCCGCCACCGAGCGCCACCACTCGCAACCGTGCGTCGGGGCCGGGCGAGGAGGTCACTCGCGGCCCAGGTCACGGTGCCTGGCCTGGGCGTCGAGACCGAGCCCGAGCAGTCGCTTGGTGAGCTCCTCGGTCATCGCCACGCTGCGGTGCTTGCCCCCGGTGCACCCGATCGCGACCGTCATGAACCGCTTGCCCTCGCGTAGGTACCCCTCGCTCAGCGTCTCGATCACCAGCACGTAGCGCTCGAGGAATATCTGTGCCTCGGGCCGGCCCTCGACGTAGGCAGCCACCTCGGGGTCCTTGCCGGTCTGGTCGCGCAGCTCGGGCACCCAGTAGGGATTCGGCAGGAACCGCATGTCGGCAAGCAGGTCGGCGTCGACCGGGATGCCGTACTTGAACCCGAAGCTGACCACGTTGATCTGCAGCCGGATCGCATCGGGGGACCCCAATGCCTGCGAGACGCGGTCCTTGAGCTGATTGACGTTGAGACTGGTGGTGTCGATAACCAGGTCGGCGTCCCCGCGCAACGGGGCCATCACCTCACGCTCCCGCTCGACCCCGTCCACCAGCCTGCCGCTGCCCTGGAGCGGGTGCGGGCGGCGGGCCGCCTCCTGCCGGCGCACCAGGATGTCGTCGGCAGCCTCGAGGAACAGCAACGTCGTACGACGCGTGGGAATGCCGGTCGCCAGGTGCTCCTGGAGGGACCCGAAGAACGAGCCCGCCCGGACGTCGACCACCACCGCCACGGGCTGCTCGCGGCCCTGTCGCTCGTCGACCAGGCGCACCACGTCGCCGACCAGCTCGGGAGGCAGGTTGTCGACCACGAAGTAGCCGAGGTCCTCGAGCTCCTTCGCAGCTGTGCTCCGCCCGGCCCCCGTCATCCCCGTGACGATGACCAGCTCACCCAGGCCGCGCTCCTGCTGCGCTGACCCGGTCACTGGGCATCGTCGATCTCGCCGGTCGCGGTGTTCACGGACACAGTCTTGCCGCCTCGCGAGGTGGCAGCCACCGCTTCTGCGATCGACGTGGCCGTGCGGGGGCCGATGCCGGGCACCATTGCGATCTCCTCGACGGTGGCGGCGCGCAGCTTCTTCAACGACCCGAAGTGCCTGATCAGGGTCTTACGGCGCACCTCGCCCAGCCCCGGGACGTCGTCCAGCAGGCTCTCCACCATCGACTTGGAGCGGCGTGAGCGGTGGTGCGTGATGGCGAACCGGTGCGCCTCGTCCCGGATCCGCTGCAGCAGGTAGAGACCCTCGCTGGTGCGCGGCATGATCACCGGGTCCGCGGTGCCCGGCTGCCAGACCTCCTCCAGCCGCTTCGCGAGGCCGACCACCGGGATGTCGTCGATGCCGAGCTCGTCCAGCGCGCGTTGTGCCGCCGACACCTGCGGTGGCCCACCGTCGACCACCACCAGCCCGGGCGCGTAGGCGAACTTGCGTGGCCTGCCGGTGTCGGGGTCGACCAGCATCGGCCCCGATGACTCGGTGTCGTGCGGAAGCGCCCCATCGAGACGGAGCTGTGTCGGCCGGTCGCTTCGCTCGTCCAGCAGCCTGCGGAAACGCCTGGTGAGCACCTCATGCATCGAGGCCACGTCGTTCTGGCCGTCGACACCGCGGATCACGAAACGTCGGTACTCGCTCTTGCGGGCGAGCCCGTCCTCGAAGACGACCATCGAAGCCACCACCTCGGTGCCCTGCAGGTTGGAGATGTCGTAGCACTCGATGCGCAGCGGGGCCGTCTCCAGGTCGAGGGCGTCGCGGATCTCCTCCAGGGCCCGGTTCCGGGTGGTCAGGTCGCTTGCCCGCTTGGTCTTGTGCAGCGCGAGAGACTGCTTGGCGTTGGCGGCGACCGTCTCCTGCAGGGAGCGCTTGTCGCCCCGCTGAGGCACCCGGATCGAGACCCTGCCGCCGCGCGACTCGCCGAGCAGCTCCTCGTACGTCGAGGCATCCTCGGGCAGCACCGGAACCAGGATCTCGCGAGGGACCCCTGCACCGGTCTCACCGGCGTAGAGCTGGAGCAGGAAGTCGCCGACCAGGTCGGCGGTGTCACTGTCCTCGACCCGGTCGGCCACCCAGCCGCGCTGTCCCTTGATCCGGCCGGCGCGCACGTAGAAAACCTGCATCGCCACCTCCAGCGGATCCTCGCTGAGGGCTAGCACGTCGGCGTCGGTCCCGTCGCCGAGCACCACGGCCTGCTTCTCCAACGCCCGGTTGAGCGCACCCAGGTCGTCGCGCAGCCGGGCAGCCTTCTCGAAGTCCATGGCCGCGGACGCGGCGTACATCTCCTTCTCGATGCGGCGCACGAACGCCGTGGTGCTGCCGGCCATGAAGTCGCAGAAGTCGTCCACGATCTCGCGGTGCTCTGCCTCGGTGACCCGCCCGACGCAGGGTGCCGAGCACTTGTCGATGTAGCCCAGCAGGCAGGGCCGGCCGATCTGCTCGGACCGCTTGAACACCCCGTTGCTGCACGAGCGCATCGGGAACACCCGCAGCAGCAGGTCGACGGTCTCGCGGATCGCCCAGGCATGGCCGTAGGGACCGAAGTAGCGGGTGCCTCGACGCTTGGCGCCGCGACCCACCATCACGCGGGGGAACTGCTCGCCGACGGTTACGGCAAGCCACGGGTAGGACTTGTCGTCGCGGTACTTGACGTTGAACCGCGGGTCGTACTCCTTGATCCAGGAGTACTCCAGCTGGAGCGCCTCGACCTCGGTGTTGACCACCGTCCACTCCACGGAGGCCGCGGTGGTGACCATCGTGGCGGTGCGCTGGTGCAGGTGGGCCAGGTCCTGGAAGTACGACGAGAGCCGCGCGCGGAGGTTCTTCGCCTTCCCGACGTAGACGACCACACCGTGCGGGTCACGGAACCGGTAGACACCCGGTCGGGTCGGAATCGACCCCGGGGCGGGGCGATACGTCGAGGGGTCGGGCACGCCGCAACCCTACGTGCGAGCGTCGACCGGATCAGGCAGCGAAGACCGAGCCGCCCTTGACGGTGACAGCGATCGTGGCCAGCGGTGCCGGGGCCGGGCCGTGCTCGACGGCACCGGTGCTGGCGCTGTACCGGCTGCCGTGGTGGTTGCACGTGATCACATCGCCCGAGACCGAGGTGACCAGGAAACCCAGGTGCGTGCAGACAGCCGTGAACGCCTTGAACTGACCCGCCGTCGGCTGGGTGACGACCACCTTCTGGTCGGGCAGGATCAGTCCGCCGTCGACCGGGATCTCGCTGGTCTTCGCCAGCTTCGTACCGGGGTTGACGAAGACCTCGTTCCCGGAGCCGGCTCCGCTGCTCTTCGAGCCGGTGCCGCTCCCGCAGCCGGCCAGTACAACGGCCACCCCTAAGGCCCCTAGGCCGTTGAACACGATCCTGCGGGAGGGGCGGAACTCGTCGGACTCGTCGGGCATGCGGGAGCTCTCCTGGTCGGTCTGGGCCGTCGACGACATTAGTGGCCCGGCTCAGGAAGCCGCCTTCCGCTTCCTGGGAGCTGGCTGTGACTTCGGCTTGACCCGCCCATCCGAGGCCGGCCGGACCTTGGTGGTGCGGGTCTGTCCCGCCAGCAACGGGGCCAGGAACTGGCCGGTGTAGCTCGTCGGGTCGGCCGCGACCTGCTCGGGGGTGCCGGTCGCCACCAGGGTGCCGCCGCGGCGCCCGCCCTCGGGACCCATGTCGACCAGCCAGTCGGCGGTCTTGATCACGTCGAGGTTGTGCTCGATCACCAGCACCGTGTTGCCCTGATCGACCAGCCGGCCGAGCACCAGCAGCAGCTTGCGGATGTCCTCGAAGTGCAGGCCGGTGGTGGGTTCGTCGAGCACATAGACGGTGCGGCCCGTCGACCGCTTCTGCAGCTCGGCCGACAGCTTGACGCGCTGCGCCTCACCGCCGGACAGCGTCGTCGCGGGCTGGCCGAGCCGGACGTAGCCCAGACCGACCTCGACCAGCGTCGTCAGGTGCCGGGCGATCGCCGGAATGGCGGCGAAGAACTCCACCGCCTCCTCGATCGGCATGTCGAGCACCTCGGCAATGGTCTTGCCCTTGTAGTGCACCTCGAGGGTCTCCCGGTTGTAGCGGGCGCCGTGGCACACCTCGCACGGGACGTAGACGTCGGGCAAAAAGTTCATCTCGATCTTGATCGTGCCGTCGCCGGCGCACGCCTCGCAGCGCCCGCCCTTGACGTTGAAGGAGAAGCGGCCCTGCAGGTAGCCGCGCATCTTCGCCTCCGGTGTGGAGGCGAACAGCTTGCGGACGTGGTCGAAGACCCCGGTGTAGGTCGCCGGGTTGGACCTCGGGGTGCGGCCGATCGGTGACTGGTCGACGTGGATCACCTTGTCGACGTGCTCCACCCCGGTGATCTTCGTGTGCCGGCCGGGGACGGTGCGCGCGTTGTAGATCTGCTTGGCCAGCGAGGTGTAGAGGATGTCGTTGACCAGCGTCGACTTCCCGGACCCGGAGACACCAGTGACCGCGACGAACAACCCCAGCGGGAAGCTCACGTCGATGTCCCGCAGGTTGTTCTCCTTCGCTCCGTGGACGGTGAGGTCGCGACCCTTCGTGCGCGGACGGCGTACGGCGGGCAGCGGGATCTCGCGACGCCCCGAGAGGTACAGCCCGGTCGGGGAGTCGGGATGGTCGATCAGCCCCTGGACAGAGCCGGAGTGCACCACCTGACCACCGTGCTCGCCGGCACCCGGACCGATGTCGACCACCCAGTCGGCGGTGCGGATCGTCTCTTCGTCGTGCTCGACCACGATCAGGGTGTTGCCGAGGTCCTTGAGCCGCACCAGGGTCTCGATCAGCCGCTTGTTGTCGCGCTGGTGCAGCCCGATGCTGGGCTCGTCGAGCACATAGAGCACCCCGACAAGACCGGCCCCGATCTGGGTGGCCAGCCGGATCCGTTGCGCCTCGCCGCCCGACAGCGAGCCGGAGGGTCGGTCGAGGGAGAGGTAGTCCAGGCCCACGTCGAGCAGGAACCGGAGCCGCTCCTGGATCTCCTTGAGCACCCGTTCGGCGATCTGTCGCTCGCGCGGGGACAGCTCGATCTCACGCAGGAACTCGGCACTCTCGTTGATCGGCAACGCGCACACCTCGGCGATGCTCCTGCCGCCCAGAGTGACCGCCATCGACACCGGCTTGAGCCGGCTGCCCTTGCAGGCCGGGCACGGCACCTCGCGCATGAACCCCTCGAAGCGCTCCCTGCTGGTGTCGGTCTCGGCCTCCCGGTGCCTGCGCTCGATGTAGGGGATCACCCCCTCGAACGCGGTGAAGTAGGACCGCTCACGCCCGTAGCGGTTGCGGTGCCGGACATGCACCTTCGTCGGGTGACCGCCGAGGACCGCCTTGCGGGCCGCGGCAGGGAGGTCCTGCCAGGACGTCTCCATGTCGTAGCCGAGCTCGTCCCCGAGCGCCTCCAACAGCCTGGCGAAGTAGTCGGCGACATGCGCACCGCTCCAGGGCAGGATCACGCCCTCGCCCAGGGTGCCGCCCGGGTCGGAGACCACCAGGTCGGGGTCGACCTCCATCCGGGTGCCGAGACCGTGACACTCCGGGCAGGCGCCGAACGGGGAGTTGAAGGAGAACGAGCGCGGTTCGAGCTCATCGGTGTCGATCGGGTGGTCGTTGGGACAGGCCATCTTCTCGGAGAACTTCTGTTCCCGGGCCGGATCCTTGGCAGGCAGGTCGACGAAGTCGAACACCACCAGGCCCCCTGCCAGGTTGAGCGCTGTCTCCACCGAGTCGGTGAGCCGCCGCTTGGCCGACGACTTCACGGCGAGCCGGTCCACGACTACCTCGATGGTGTGCTTCTTCTGCTTGTCGAGCTTGGGTGGGTCGGCGAGCTGATGGGTCTCGCCGTTGACCCGGACCCTGCTGAAGCCCTGGGTCTGCAGCTGCCGGAAGAGCTCGACGTACTCACCCTTGCGGCCGCGGATCACCGGCGCCAGCACCTGGAAACGGGTGCCTTCGTCATGGGTGAGCATCCGGTCGACGATC
>JBBSVL010000025.1:0-15716 GCA_038233595.1 Propionibacteriales bacterium
CCGGCCTCGTCCACGACGTACCCGCTGGAGTCCGAGCACGCCACGACGATGCCGCCCAGCTGGTGCACCTTCTCGATCGTGTAGATCGCAACATTGCCCGAGCCCGACACGACCACCCGTTTGCCGTCGAGGGAGTCGCCGCGAGTCTCCAGCATCCGCTGGACGAAGAACGTCGTGCCATAGCCGGTCGCCTCGGTGCGCACCTGCGAACCGCCCCAGGCCAGGCCCTTGCCCGTCAGTACGCCGGACTCGTAGCGGTTGGTGATCCGCTTGTACTGGCCGAAGAGGTAGCCGATCTCGCGGCCGCCGACTCCTACGTCTCCGGCGGGCACGTCGGTCTCGTCACCGATGTGGCGGTACAGCTCGGTCATGAACGACTGGCAGAAGCGCATCACCTCGTTGTCCGAGCGCCCCTTCGGGTCGAAGTCCGAGCCACCCTTGCCGCCGCCGATCGGCATGCCGGTCAGCGCGTTCTTGAAGACCTGCTCGAAGCCGAGGAACTTGATCGTGCCCAGGTGCACCGCGGAGTGGAAACGCAGCCCACCCTTGAAGGGGCCCAGTGCTGAGTTGAACTCCACTCGGAAGCCGCGGTTTATCTGCACCTCACCGCTGTCGTCCACCCAGGGGACTCGGAAGATGATCTGCCGTTCCGGCTCACAGATCCGCTCAATCACCCGCGCGTCGACGTACTCGGGCCGCTTGGCGACGGCCGGCTCGATGCTGTCGAACACCTCGCGCACGGCCTGGTGGAACTCGGCCTCACCGGGGTTGCGACGTAGTACGCCGTCGTAGATGGACTCCAACCTGCGGGTCGCAACAGGCACGCGGGAACCGCCCTTCACTAGGCACGAATGCGGCGTAGACGCCGGGCCGACCCTACGCGAACGCTCGTTCGGTCTTCACGGCGACGGTCCGTAATAAACACAACACTGACTCATATAAACTAACCGCACACCACCGTCTCACCGGCCGGCCCACGAGGAGGACTCAGCATGACCAACGCCGGTCAAACGATTCTGGTCGCGGTGTTCGCATCGTCCGCGTCGATCTGGGTAGGCGGGTACGTCGCGATCGCAGTCGTGGCACGCGCCACCGCGACTCTCGTGCCGGCGCAGCGGGTTGCGTTCTTCCGGGCCCTCGGCGGGGCCTACCTCCGGGTCGGCGGGGTGGCCCTGGTCGTGGCGCTCGGCACCGGTGCCGGGCTGCTGCGAGACCATGCCTGGGACGGCATCCTGGTCGCGACGCTCGTGCTGGCCGTCGCGCTGGTCGTGGCCATGTGCCTCGGCGTCGCGCAGGCACGGCTGATGACCCGCCTGCGGCGGGGCGCCCTGGCTGCTCCCGAGGACCCGGCGCTGGCCCAGCGCATCCGCAGCGGCGCGCGGTCCGCCGTGCTGCTGCGTGCGGCGATAGGTCTGCTCAACCTGGCTCTGGTCGTCCTCGGGTCGCTCCTTGCGACCTGACCAAACAAGAGGAGAACTGATGACACCCACGCCGCGACTCGCGATCGCCGACATCGACCCGGCAGCCCAGCAGGCTGTGCTGGGGATGGAGCAGTACGTCCGAGCCGGAGAGCTCGAGCCGCCCCTGTTGGAGCTGGTCAGGATCCGGGCCTCCCAGATCAACAGCTGCGCGTTCTGTCTCGACATGCACAACCGAGAGGCCCGCGAGCGGGGCGAGAGCCAACAACGACTCGACGTGCTCGCCGGCTGGCACGAGGCGCCCGGCCTGTTCAGCGAGCGTGAGCGGGCCGCTCTGGCGTTGACCGAGGCAGTCACCCTGATCGCGGACGGCGGGGTGGACGAGGACCTGTGGGAGGAGGTGACCCGGAGCTTCACCGAGCCGGAGACCGTTCGGCTGCTGATGGCGATCGCCACGATCAACGTCTGGAACCGGCTCGCGGTCAGCACCCACCAGCAGCCGCCGAGTACGACGTGACCGGTCTCGACGTCGGTTGCTGGGCAACCTGCTCGACCATCGCCAGCAGCTAGAAGCCCAGGCGCCGCAGCTGACGTGAGTCGCGCTGCCAGTCCTTGGCGATCTTGACCCGTAGGTCGAGGTAGACCGGGGTGCCGAGCAACGACTCGATCTGCTTGCGCGCCTCGCTGCCGACCTGTTTCAACCGGGCGCCCTGGTGGCCGATCACGATCCCCTTCTGGGAGTCACGTTCGACGAACAGGTTCGCGTGGATCTCCAGCAGCGGCTTGTCGGCCGGGCGCCCCTCGCGCAGCCCCATCTCCTCCACGACCACGGCGATCGAGTGCGGCAGCTCGTCGCGGACGCCCTCCAGAGAAGCCTCCCGGATCAGCTCGGCGACAATCGTCTCCTCGGGGGCGTCACTGAGGTCGCCGTCCGGGTAGAGCTGGGGCCCTTCGGGCAGCAGTCCGACCAGCAGGTCCTCCAGCAGCTTCACCTGGTCACCGGCAACCGCGGAGACCGGGACGATCTCGGCCCACTCGGTGCCGGTCCGGGCACCGAGCGCCTCGATGTCCAGCAGGTGCCGGCCGATCTGCTCGGGCGTGGCGAGGTCGGTCTTGGTGGCGACGGCGACCTTGATGGTCCGGCGCACCTTGGCCATCTCGTTGACGATGAACCGGTCGCCGGGCCCGATCTTCTCGTTGGCCGGGAAGCACACGGCCACGACGTCGACCTCGGCCAGCGTGGTCTTCACCAGATCGTTGAGCCGCTCGCCCAGGAGCGTGCGCGGCCGGTGCAGACCCGGGGTGTCGACCAGGATCAGCTGCGCATCGGGCCGGTGCACGATGCCGCGCACGACGGTGCGCGTGGTCTGCGGCTTGGAGCTCGTGATCACCACCTTGCTGCCCACCAGTGCGTTGGTCAGGGTGGACTTGCCAGCGTTGGGCCGACCGACGAACGAGACGAACCCGCTGCGGTGTTCGCTCATGAGTGCCTTGCCTCGTCGTAGTCGGCCCAGATCTGCTCGTCGGTCCTGCCCTCCCGCTTGCCGCGTGCGTAGACCGGGCCCGGGTCCACCGCGCGGACGCGTCGACCCCGGCTGCCGCTCCAGTAGCCCATCACGTCGAAACGAGTGGACTCGAACCCGACGTCGTGACGCAGGTGCCGACGGATCTCCCGCATCTGAGCCGACTCCCCGGCCATCCAGAAGTAGCCGGGCCCGTCCGGCCACTCGATGCCGCGGACCAGCTCGGCCAAGGCGCTCTCCCCAGCTGGTGCGGCCAGCCAGGTGACCCCGTCGGCGGGCAGGTCCGGGTAGGCCGCGGCGGTCCCCTCCGGCGCCTCGACGTACGACGTGGGGCGCAGCGTCCGACCGGCGACGGTCTCCAGGATCCGGGCGATCGCGGGAACGGCGGTCAGGTCACCGACCAGCACCAGCCACCGCGCATCACCCGGCAGCTCGAACGAGCCCCTGGGCGCCGACAACCCCACCTCGTCACCGGCGCAGTCGGTCTGCACCCACTCGGTGACCAGACCTTGCGCGTGCACGACCACGTCGAGCACGACCTCGCCCGCGGAGCACGACCGCACCGTGTAGTAGCGGTTCTGGAACTGTCCGGGGACGGTCAGCGCGACCCACTCGTCGGGGACGCCCGTCGAGACCAGCTCGGGCGCTGCGAGCCGGAGCCGGACCAGGTGCTCGGACAGCACGAGGCGCTCCAGCACGCGTGCGCGCATCGGGGCACCGGCTCGGGAGGTCACCGGCTGAGGATATCTGGGGACGCGCCAAGCCAGGTCCTCGAACCGGCACCGACCGTTGAGATGTGCAAAACGCCCCCTTGAGATGCGCCAACTGCACCAGCCCGCGGTGCGCTTCTCAGATCTCGACGATGCATCTGGCACATCTCAACGGTGCAGGTGGCACATCTCGATGGTGCTTTTGGCACAGCTCAACCGGGTCAGCCCAGCCAGGTGGGTCGCAGCGGCCAGTTCACCCGGCCGCTGGCGTCCGGCTTGACCGCGAGCACCTGGTGCAGCTCGATCTCGTTGATCTCGAAGGCGTAGCGCGAGCCGGCCATGTAGAGACCCCAGACCCGAGCGGTGCCCTCCCCCACCTCCGCGACGCACTCGTCCCAGTGCTCGACCAGGTTCCGGCACCAGCCGGCGAGGGTGAGCGCGTAGTGCTCACGGAGGTTCTCCTCGTGCCTGACCTCGAGCCCGGTGTCCTGGATGTCGCTGATGATCTTGCCTGCGCCGGTGAGCTCACCGTCGGGAAAGACATAGCGGTCGATGAACGCGCCGGTGTCCTTGGCTGTGTTGTCCGGCCGGGTGATGCAGTGGTTGAGCAGCCGGCCGTGCGGACGCAGCTTGCTCTCCAGGAAGGAGAAGTACGCCGGGTAGTTGCGCACCCCGATGTGCTCGGTGAGGCCGATCGAGCTGATCGCGTCGAAGTCGCCCTCGGTGACGTCGCGGTAGTCCATGAACCGCACCTCGGCGAGATGGTCGAGGCCCTCCCGCTTGATCGCCTCCTGCGCCCACGCAGCCTGCTCCTGCGACAGGGTCACGCCGACTACCTCCACGCCGTACTCGCGGGCGGCGTGCCGGACCATGCCGCCCCACCCGCAGCCGACGTCGAGCAGCCGCATGCCCGGCTGGAGGCCGAGCTTGCGCGCGACCAGGTCGTACTTGGATGCCTGGGCCTCCTCCAGGGTCGACCCCTCGTGCGGGAAGCACGCGCAGGTGTAGGTCATCGACGGACCGAGCACCAGCTCGTAGAAGCGGTTGGAGACGTCGTAGTGGTGGTGGATCACCTCGGCGTCGCGGGTCATCGAGTGTCGCAGCCCCTCCATCACCCGGCGCCACCGCGGCAGGTGCTCCTGCGGCGGGACGGGCGGCGGCTTGAGGTTGGCCAGACCGAGCCCGCGCAGGATGCGCAACGCCTCGGCGGGCGGCGGGACCCGGAACTTGGTGTGCTCCTTCATCAGGGCCATCGCCTCGTAGGGGTCACCGGGGTGCACCCCGGTCCCCACGAGATCGCCGCTGACGTAGGCCCGGGCCAACCCCAGGTCGCCGGGAGCGGTGAGCAGGTAGCGCAGGCCGCGTTCGTTGCGCAGCTCCAGGCCGATCTCGGCGTCCTGGGGGCCGGCAGTGCTGCCGTCGTACGCCGAGAAGCGGATCGGCAGACCGCCTCTGATCAGACTGTCGACCACCTCGCCGATGCTCATCTCCGCCGTCGAGGGCCTGTTGACCGTCGTCATCGTCTTCTGACCGCCTTGTCGTAGAGCGTGCTCAACCGGTTGCCGGGGTCATAGCGCAACTTGACCTCCGCAAGATTTGTTCCGTCGTAGAGACGGTCGAACGTCTCCGGGTCGTAGAACGCCTCGGAGTACAGCGACTTGTGCCCGCCCATCGCATGCACCGCGTCCTCGATCGCCCTGTTTGTCGGCGCCTCGGGCGCAGCGTCACCGACGCGGACGGTGCCCCAGAAGCCGACGTTGACGTAGGTCGTGCCCTTCTCGAGCGGGTACGTCGGCCAGGTGCGCACACCGTCGGGCCCCTCCCGGAGCCGCAACGGGCACAGCCACACCGGCCGCATACCGACGTGGTCCTCGAACCAGGACAGGAACTCCTCGAGCCGTTCGACCGGCACCTCGACGTCCTGCACCACGCGTTCCCGCTGGGGTCGACCGGCCCGACGGTCCAGCCGGTCGGCGATACCGAACCTGGTGTCGAGACCGACGAGCCGGTGGTAGACGTCCGAGCGCCGCCAGCGGCGCGGCCACCACCTCCGGATCCTCGGGTCGTGCAGGCCGAACGCGCCCGAGCACCAGAACCAGTCGGTGTCCCAGCGCCACAGGTAGTCGTAGCCGGTGAGCAGATCGGTCTCACGCTGCTGGATGCTCCTGAAAAAGATCTTGCCACCGGTGTAGTCGCTCACCGCGGCGACCGAGCCGCGAGCCTCGTCGATCGACTGCCAGGTGGCCAGGGTCAGGTAGGCCTCGCCGGGCTCGAACACCACGCCGTCCATGCCGTCCACACGGCGGCCGTCGTACTCCCCGGTCCCGGTGATCTCCGCGATGGTCTTGGCCAGCAGCGCGACATCGTCGAACCGGACATGGCGCAGGGCGACCAGCGGGGCTAGCGGCTCCAGCTCGATCCGCAACCGGGTTGCGTAGCCGAGCGAGCCGTAGGAGTTGGGGAAGGTCTCGAACAGCCGGGAGTGCTCGTTCGTGGGACTGGCGGTGACCACCTCGCCGGCGCCGGTGAACACATCCATCTCCAGCACCGACTCGTGCGGAAGGCCGTTGCGGAACGAGGTGGACTCGATGCCCAGACCGGTCACAGCGCCACCCAGCGTGATGGTGCGCAGCTGCGGCACCACGAGCGGCATCAGGCCGTGCTCGAGGGTGACCTCGACCAGGTGCTCGTATGTGCACATTCCCTGGACGTCGGCGGTGCGCGACACCGGGTCGATCTCGATCACCCCGCCGAGGCCGCTGACGTCCAGGCCGGGGGCGGTCGAGTGGGTGCGGGGGCGGAACAGGTTGGACGTCTTCTTCGCCAGCCGGACCCGCGAGCCGTGCGGGATAGCGGCATACGACGCACGCAGCATCTCGACCGCCTGAAGATGGCGATGCCGACCGATCGGTCCCATCAGCGCAGGCTATCGCCGTTGCGCCCCGGGGCCGGAACCGGGGCGAGTCAGGTGAACAAGGTCTGGGCGACCGTCCCCCGCGGGTCGCCCCTGTGCACCACGACGCCCTGGCCGGCGAAGTCACGCAGCACCTCGAGGTCCAGCTCGGCGACGCCATCGGCCTCCGTGAGCACGACAACCGCCTCCACCCCCTTCGAACCCGATGCCACCGCCATCGAGACCGCGACGGCGACCGCGGACACCTGGAGCGACGGCAGGTCGACGGTGGCAGCGGCATAGGTTCGGCCGTCGGCGTCACGCAGCGCAGCCCCTTCGGCCGCACCGGTGCGGGCGCGCGCCGCCCGGGCCAGGGTGACGAGCTTGCGGTCCTCGGCGTCGGTCGGCTCAGGCATGGTGCTGTTCCTGGAAGGCCGGGTCCAGCAGCTCCTGGCCCCGCACGACCTCGAGCAGGGGACGCTTCGCACACCGGCCCGTGCCGGACGAGCGGCCGGTCAGCTGCCGGTGCAGGAACGGCACCAGGAAGGTCACGGCCCACCTCGCCTCCCGTCGTACGACGTCGAGCCGGCCGTGGTCGACGAGACCGGGAATCGGATCGGCCCACGAGCCGTCGCTGCCCGCAAGGCCGACCATCTCGGCGACCCCGGCCGCGATCCGGGTGTGGCCGAGCGTGCTGCCGTGGATCCGGTCGTGGCTCCAGATGCGTGGGTCGCCGGTCAGCTCCAGGTCGAACAGGTCGAGCACCGGCACCGAGTGGCGGCGGGCTGCGGCGGTGATGCGCTCGTTGAGGACCCGCTGGCGAGGCAGCAGCCAGCCCATCATCGGCACCATCCGGGCGACGTTCGGGAACGTCATCGTGAACACGGCGGAACCGGAGGAGATGAGCGCCTCGAAGGTCTCCTCGACCTCGCGCACCGTCTCCTCGAGGTCGTAGTCGTGGCGGAGCATGTCGTTCATCCCCACCACGACGGAGGCGAGGTCGGGCTTCAGTGCCAGCGCGGCCGGCAGTTGCTGGTGCCGGACGTGCCTGGCCCGGCAGCCGCGGACCGCGAGGTTGGCGTACTGCAGGTCCGGGTTGACCTCGGCCACCCGCTCGGCGAACCGGTCGGCCCAGCCGCGGTAGCCCTGGTCGAAACCGCCGTCGTTGAGCCCTTCGGTCTGGCTGTCCCCCAACGCCACGTAGCGGGCGACGTGCCCGACGTTCATGGTCATGGGTCGACGGTAACTGGTCAGTTGACCTGGTCGACCCGCTGGGCCAGGTCTGCCTCGGTGACCTGCCCCACCGGCCGGACCAGGACGGAGCCGATCCGGTTGCGCCTCCCGGAGCTGGACTCGGCCTCGAACCTCAGACCGTTGACCTCCACGGCCGAGCCCGGGATCGGCACCCGGCCGAGGTGCTTGGCCATCAGGCCCCCGACGGAGTCGACCTCGTCGTCGACCACGCGGATCCCGAAGAGCTCGTCGAGGTCGTCCACCGGGTAGCGCGAGGACACCCGGGTCGACCCGTCGGGCAGCTGCTCCACGTCGACCGCCGCGTGGTCGTGCTCGTCGGCGATCTCACCGACGATCTCCTCGAGGATGTCCTCGATGGTGACCAGGCCGGCGGTCCCGCCGTACTCGTCGACCACGATCGCGACGTGCCGCTGCTCGGCCTGCATCTCGCGCAGCAGGTCGTCGACCGGCTTGGAGTCGGGGACGTAGAGCACCGGGCGCATCACCGAGGAGACCTTCTCGCTGCTCCCTGCGTCGTGCCGGTCGAAGATCCGCTGGGAGATGTCCTTGAGGTAGGCGAAACCGACGATGTCGTCGAGGTCCTCCTCGGTGACCGGGATCCGGGAGTAGCCGCTGCGCAGCAGCAGCGACATCGCCTGCCGCAGCGTCTTGTTGCGCTCGATGTAGACCACGTCGGTGCGCGGCACCATCACCTCACGGGCGATGGTGTCGCCGAGCTCGAAGACCGAGTGGATCATCCGCTGCTCGCCCTCCTCGATGACGCTGGAGGCCTCGGCCAGGTCGACCAGCTCGCGCAGCTCGGCCTCGGAGGCGAACGGGCCCTCGCTGAACCCCTTGCCCGGGGTGATCGCGTTGCCCACCAGGATCAGCAGCCGCGGGATCGGCCCCAGCACCCGGGTCAGCCGAAGCAGACCACCGGCCGAGCCGAGGGCGATGCGCTCGGCGTGCTGACGCCCCAGGGTGCGCGGCGCGACCCCGATCACCACGAACGAGATCACGGTCATCAACGCGATCGAGACCAGCACCGAGGGCCAGCGCTCGACCAGCACCGCCGACGCGTTGTCGCGGGCCCGGCCGAACGCGTCGAACACCAGGGCGGTCGCGAGCACGATCGCGGAGATCTCGGCGAGCAGCCGCAGGAACAACGCGGTGCTGAGCACCCGCGGCGGGTCGTCGAGGACCGCCAGCACCTGGCGCGAGCCAGGACGGGACTCCTCGACCAGCGCCTCGGCGCGGGCGCGGGAGAAGGTGGACAGTGCTGCTTCGGCGCTGCTGAGCAGTCCGGCGACCAGGACCAGCCCGATCACGACCACCAGCAGCCAGAGACTTTGGCCGCTCATCTCGGTTCGTCGCCCCCGAGCGGATCGAAGGAGTCGCCGAGCGGGACCGCCTCGGTCAGCGACTGGCCCCGGCTGACGCCCTGCCACTCCGCGAGCAGCCTGGCCTGCAGGGCGAACATCTCGCGGTGCTCGTCGGGTTCGGCATGGTCGTAGCCGAGCAGGTGCAGGATGCCGTGCACGGTGAGCAGGTCGAGCTCGTCGGTGAGCGTGTAGCCGGCGTTGCCCGCCCCGCGGTTCGTCTCGACCTGTGCGGTTGCAACGGCGGGGCACAGCACGAGGTCGCCGAGCACCCCCTCCTCGGGCTCCTCGTTGACCTTGCCCGGCCGCAGCTCGTCCATCGGGAAGGCGAGGACGTCGGTCGGGCCCTCCTTCTCCATCCACTTGGCGTTCAGCTCGGCGATGGTGGCCTCGTCCACGGCGGTCACGCACAGCTCGGCCAGCGGGTGCACCCGCATCCGGTCCATCACGAACTGGGCCAGCCGCTGGGTCCGTCGTACGTCGAGATCCAGCCCGGACTCGTTGAGCACCTCGATCATCAGACCGCTCACTGACGGGGCGACGTCGACCGCGGGCCGGTCTGACGCTGCTCGCCCTGCCGACGGGCGTCATGGGTCTCGTAGGCCTCGACGATCTTGCCCACCAGCCGGTGGCGTACGACGTCGTGGGAGGTGAGCCGGTTGAACGACACGTCCTCGAGGCCGTCGAGGATGTCCTGGACGATGCGCAGCCCGCTCAGTGTCCCCCCGGGAAGGTCGACCTGGGTGACGTCCCCGGTGACCACGATCTTGGAGCCGAAACCCAGCCGGGTCAGGAACATCTTCATCTGCTCCGGCGAGGTGTTCTGCGCTTCGTCGAGGATGATGAACGCGTCGTTGAGCGACCGGCCCCTCATGTACGCCAGCGGGGCGACCTCGATCGTCCCGGCCGCGAGCAGCTTCGGGATGGTCTCCGGGTCGAGCATGTCGTGCAGCGCGTCGTACAGCGGGCGCAGGTAGGGGTCGATCTTCTCGCTGAGCGTGCCGGGCAGGAACCCCAGCCGCTCCCCCGCCTCGACCGCCGGCCGGGTCAGGATGATCCGGTTGACCGCCTTGGCCTGAAGCGCCTGCACCGCCTTGGCCATCGCCAGGTAGGTCTTGCCGGTGCCCGCCGGGCCGATGCCGAAGACGATGGTGTGCTTGTCGATCGCGTCGACGTAGCGCTTCTGGTTCAGGGTCTTCGGCCGGATCGTGCGGCCCCGGTTGGACAGGATGTTCAGGCTGAGCACGTCGGCCGGGCGCTCGGAGGTCTCCGCGCGCAGCATCGTGATGGCCCGCTCGACGGTCTCGCCGGTCATCCCTTGCCCGGTGCGCAGGATCGTCACCAGCTCGTCGAGCAACCGCTCGGCCAGGGCCACCTCGGCGGGTTCACCGCGCAGGGTGACCTGGTTGCCACGGACGTGGACATCGGCCTCGAACGCCTTCTCGATCAGACCCAGATGCTCGTCACCGGGGCCGAGCAGGGCCACCATGTTGATGCTGTTGGGTATGACGACAACATGAGAGGTGGCGCGGCGCTCGTTCGTGGTGACATCTCGGGTTTCGGCCATGTTTGCCCGTTGCGGGCCCTTCCGGTGCGGCGGATCGACTCCTCCATGCTACGGGAGCGGCAGGATCCGGTCACCCGCATTGGCCTCGTCCTGTGCCTGCTCTGGCAGTATGACGCCATGGCAGGCGCGCGATGAGGTACGACGACCAGGGCTGGGGGGAGCCCGAAGGCGATCCGGGGTACTCCGAGCTGCTGCCGACCGATCTGCTCCCACAGGCCATTCGAAGCCCCTACGCCAACGCGGACGCGGCCCGGATGGGGCTGGACCGCAACTCGGTCGCCGGTGCGGAGCTGCACTTCTTCGCCAACCTCAACGCGAGCAGGCCCAGCCACAAGGTCGTGGCCTGGCTGGCTCTGGTGGTCTTCGTCCTGCCGGTGCTGCTGACGGTCCTCAACCTGCTGCGCCAGCTGAGTCTCGGGTGAGTGCCATCGGGTGATCAGCCCGGCGGCCATCCCATCGTTCGCCCGCCGAGCAGGTGCATGTGCACGTGGAACACGGTCTGGTGTGCCGCGGCACCGGTGTTGAACACCAGCCGGTAGCCGTCACCGAGCCCCTCGGCCTCAGCGATCTCACGGGCCGCGTCGAACAGCTCCGCCGTCGTACCGGGATCGGCCTGGGCCAGCTCACCGGCGTTGCGGTAGTGGCTGCGCGGGATCACCAGCACATGCGTCGGCGCCTGCGGGCTGAGGTCACGGAACGCGACCGTGGACCCGCTCCGGTGCACGATCTCTGCCGGGATGTCGCCTGCCACGATCTTGCAGAAGATGCAGTCTTCCTCGCTCACGGGTCGAGCATAGGCGGAGCTGCCTGCGCCGGCGTGTGAACCAGGCACCGGGGCCGCGCGTGGAAGTAGCGTGACCACAGTTCTGGCCCGGCCCGTGACAGGGGAGTCGATGACCGACGCGGATACCGCGCTCGAGACGATGTACGACGCCCATTTCGTGTGGCTCGTCCGGCTCGCCGTGCTGCTGGTCGGCGACCGGGGCGTCGCCGAGGAGGTCGTGCAGGACGCGTTCGTCGCCATGCACGGCAGATGGCACTCGCTCGACGACCCGGAGCGCGCCGTCGGCTACCTGCGTACAACGGTCCTGAACCGGTCGCGCTCGGTGCTGCGGCACCGTGCGGTGGTCGCCAGGCATGTTCCGCAGCCGGTGCCGGACGCACCCGGCGCAGACACGGCCTCCATCGAGGCAGAGCGGCGACAGGTCGTGCTCGACGCGATGCGCGCGCTCCCTCGTCGGCAGCGCGAGGTCCTGGCGCTGCGCTACTACCTCGACCAGTCCGAGCGCGAGATCGCCGGGATGCTCGGGATCAGCCAGGGTGCCGTGAAGTCCCACGCCTCCCGCGGCGCCGCCACGCTCCGCCAGATCCTGGGCGAGCTCAGAGAGGACCAGCGATGACCGACCCCGACGCCTCGGACCTGAGGGACCTGCTGCACGACGCAGTGTCCGACGTGCACCCCGAGCCGGCACTGGCCGAGATCCGCCGGCGTACCCACACCTCCACGTCGGCCCGCCGGCCCGGACGGTGGCTGGTCGTGCCGGCTGCCGCCGCGGCAGTGGCGGTCATCGTCGGCGGGATCGCGCTGCTCAACCAGACCGGCCCCACACCGGCCCAGGTCGGGGGCCCCGCAGCCACCACATCCGGAACCCCCAGCGCCGCCGCGGTGCAGCGAACGCTCGCCGTCTACTACGTCGGGAACACCTCACAAGGGCCGCGGCTCTACCGCGAGTTCCATCGGGTCGGTGTGCCTTCCACAGCGGGTCCGGTCGGCACTGCGGTGAAGGAGGCGTTGCGGACACCGAACGACCCGGACTACCGCACGCCCTGGCCGGCCGGGACACGCGCGACCCAGACCGGAACCAGCGCCGACGGAGCGGTCACGGTCTCGCTCGGGAACTCCTCCACCGACCTGACGGCCCGACCGCCTGGTCTCTCCGCAGCGGAGGCGAGCGCGGGAGTGCAGCAGCTCGTCTACACGATCCAGGCGGCCGTGCAGAACCTGCAACCGGTGCAGTTCCAGATCGACGGCAAGGACACTGACACCCTGCTCGGGGTGGGCGTGTCCGGTCCGGTCTCCTCGGTGTCACAGCTCGACGCCCTCGCCCTGGTCAGCATCAGCGACCCGGCCGAGGGTGCGGTCGTCCACGGCTCGTTCACAGCGAACGGGGTGGCCAGCTCCTTCGAGGCCAACGTGCCCTGGCAGATCACCAAGGACGGCAAGGTCGTCAAGAACGGGTTCAGCACCGCGGCCGGCTGGATGGACCGGCTGTACCCGTGGAAGACCGCCCCGATCGACGTCTCCGGCCTGGCTCCGGGTCGCTACACGTTCGTGGCGATGACCGACGACCCCTCCTCCGGCGAAGGGCCCGGCCCGCAGTCCGACACCAGGACCATCGTCGTACGACGCTAGCCCTCGCCAGGGGCCAGACTCCCGAGCTCGTACCCGACTTGCTCCCGCAGCACGCAGAGCTCGTTGCCGTCCGGGTCCTCCAGCACGACCCAGCTGGTGTCGCCCTGCCCGATGTCCTTGCGCCGGGCACCGAGCGCCTCCAGCCGCGCCACCTCGGCCGCCTGGTCCTGCGGACGAAGGTCGAGATGCAGCCGGTTCTTGACCGTCTTGGCCTCCGGCACGCGCAGGAACAGGAGGTCCGGGCAGACGCCCTCCTCCGGACTTCCGCGCGGCGGTTCGAGGACCACCTCGTGCGCCGCGTCGTAGGTTCGACGCCAGCCGAGGGCCTGCTCCCAGAATGTCGCCACGCGCTGCGGATCGGTCGAGTCCAGACACAGGCACTGCCAGCGAAGAGTGGTCATGAGGCCCACCCTGCACCGGATGTCGGCCTCGGCGCCTACGGTTTTCGTGTGCAGCTGTCACCGAGGGCCCTCAACCGCACCCTGCTGCTACGCCAGCACCTGCTGAGGAGGGCGACGCTGACCCCGCTGGAGATGGTCGACCACCTGGTCGGGCTACAGGCCCAGGACAACCTGCCGCCGTACCTCTCCCTGGCCGCGCGCATCGAAGGGTTCGAGCCGCGCGGCATGTCGGCGATGGTCGAGTCACGGGCTGCGGTGCGCTTCCTGACCATGCGCGGCACCGTGCATGTGCTGACACCTGCGGACGCGCTCCAGCTGCGCACCTGGGTGCAGCCGACCCTCGACCGGCTCAGCCGCGGCTACCAGCTGAGCCGCCCCGCCGCGCGCTCGCCGCACACTGGCTCGGCGAACCACTGGCCGAGCCCGACGTACCGGCCCTGGTGCGCCGCTACCTACGCGCCTACGGCCCGGCGACGGCCGCCGACATGACCGCCTGGTCGGGCGTGACGAGGCTGGGCCCCGTGTTCGCGGGAATGAGCGACGAGCTCGAGACGCACACCGACGAGTCCGGCAAGGTGTTGTACGACGTGCCCGGTGCACCACTCGCCGACCAGGACGTCGCGGCCCCACCTCGGCTGCTCGGCAAGTACGACAACGTCTGGCTCTCCCACGCCGGTCGGGACCGGTGGTCACCAGAGACAACCGGAAGCTCTGGATGGGTGCCAACGGAGGCCTCGGCAACGCCGTACTGGTCGACGGTGCGATGGCAGGGCTGTGGTCCGTCACCGACGGCCGAGTGGTCCTGGACCGCTGGCGAGAGCTCACCGGCGCCGAACGGTCTGGTCTCGACGAGGGGGTCGCCCGGGTCGAGGCGATGCTCGACGCACCCCCAGCGCGCTAGCGGAGGATCCCCAGTCGGCGGGCGGTCGAGGCGGCCGCCGTCCGCGACGAGACGTCGAGCTTGGAGAAGATGTGGACCAGGTGGGACTTCACGGTGGTCTCGGAGACGAAGAGCTCCCCGGCGATCTCGGTGTTGGAGCGACCCTGCGCGACGAGCTGCAGCACCTCGATCTCCCGCTTGCTCAAGCTCACCCGAGGGGTGCGCATCCGGTTCAGCATCCGGGTGGCGATGGCCGGTGCCAAGGCGCTCTCCCCCGCGGCCGCTGCGCGGACGGCGGCGATCAGCTCGTGCGGCGGGGCGTCCTTGAGCAGGTAGCCGCTGGCGCCGGCCTCGACCGCGCCGAGGATGTCGCCGTCCGTGTCGTAGTTGGTCAGCACTAGCACGTACGGCGCGGCCTCGAGCTCCCGGATCTGCCTGGTCGCGTCGGCGCCCGTCGCCCCGGCGCCGAACTGGAGGTCCATCAGCACCACGTCGGGGTTCTCCCGTTGCACGGCAGCAACAGCCTCGTCGGGCGTGGCCGCCTCTGCGACGACGGACAGACCGGGTTCCAGCTCGAACAGGGCGCGCAGCCCGGCGCGGACCACCGGGTGGTCGTCGGCGATGACCAGGCGGATCATGGCTCCTCCACGTTCAGGTCGACCAGGTTCAGATCAACACTGAGCACAGTGCCCTGCCCGGGCGTAGCGGTGATCGTCAGAGCGCCTCCGAGCTGGTCGACGCGCTCCTGGGTCGCGGTGAGACCGAACGAGTCCGAGGAACCGGCAGCGTGCCCGGCAAGGACCGCGGCCCGGTCGAACCCGCGACCGTCGTCGGCCACGCTCAGCTGCACGACACCCGCGTCGCGCCGGATCGTGATGGTGGCGGTCCGGGCCGCTGCATGCTGGATGACGTTTGCCATCGCGCCCTGGGCGATTCGCAGCAGTGCGGTCTGGATGTGCATCGGCAGGTCGAGCGAGTCCGAGACGTGTCGGCCAGGTTGGTGGCAGCGGTCTCCCGGGCCAGGCGAACATGCTCGATGCCCGGCCTGGTGGGGTCGGCACGTTCGGCCGCGTGCAGCAGCATCTGGATGCTGGACAGGCCCTGTGCCACGGTGTCGTGGATCGCCCGGGCCAGCCGCGACCGTTCGGCAAGTACACCGGACTCGTGCTCGGTCGCCACCAGCCTGTCCCTGGTCGCGACCAGGTCCGCCATCAGCCGTTCACGTTCCGACGCCTCCCTGGCCACGGACTGGTAACCCAGCCCGATGACGACCGACACGCCGGCTCCGACCAGTGGACC
>JBBSVL010000026.1:0-15590 GCA_038233595.1 Propionibacteriales bacterium
GACGCGGTGGTCGACCGGCTCACCCAGGTGCTCGACGAGTTCGCCATCGACGCCCAGGTCACCGGCTACACGCGCGGCCCGACGGTCACCCGCTACGAGGTCGAGCTAGGTCCCGCGGTGAAGGTGGAGCGGGTCACCCAGCTGTCGAAGAACATCGCCTATGCCGTTGCCAGCGCCGACGTCCGGATCCTCAGCCCGATCCCCGGCAAGTCCGCGATCGGCATCGAGATTCCCAACCTGGACAAGGAGATCGTCTCCCTCGGCGACGTGATGCGGTCCGCCACCGCGCGCAACGACCACCACCCGATGGTGGTCGGGCTCGGCAAGGACGTCGAGGGCGGCTTCGTGTGCGCGAACCTGACGAAGATGCCGCACCTGCTGGTCGCGGGAGCCACCGGCTCCGGCAAGTCCAGCTTCATCAACTCGATGATCACCTCGATCCTGATGCGGTCGACACCCGACGAGGTGCGGATGATCCTGGTGGACCCCAAACGGGTCGAGCTCAACGCCTACGAGGGCGTCCCGCACCTGATCACCCCGATCATCACCAGCCCGAAGAAGGCCGCCGAGGCGCTGCAGTGGGTGGTCCGCGAGATGGATCTGAGGTACGACGACCTCGCCGCGTTCGGCTTCCGTCACATCGACGACTTCAACAAGGCGGTCAAGTCCGGGAAGGCCACCGTGCCACCCGGTAGCGAACGCAAGCTCACGCCGTACCCCTACCTGCTGGTGGTCGTCGACGAGCTCGCCGACCTGATGATGGTCTCGCCACGCGACGTGGAGGACTCGGTCGTCCGGATCACGCAGCTGGCGCGCGCCGCCGGCATCCACCTGGTGCTGGCCACGCAACGACCCAGCGTCGACGTGGTGACCGGGCTGATCAAGGCCAACGTGCCCTCGCGGCTGGCGTTCTCCACCTCCAGCCTGGGCGACAGCCGGGTGATCCTCGACCAGCCGGGCGCGGAGAAGCTGGTCGGACAGGGCGACGGACTGTTCCTGCCGATGGGTGCCGGCAAGCCGGTGCGCGTCCAGGGCTCCTGGGTCACCGAGGCGGAGATCCACGCGGTGGTCAAGCACTGCACCGACCAGCTCACCCCGACCTACCGCGAGGACGTCACGGTCCCGCAGCAGGCCAAGCGTGAGCTCGAGGACGACATCGGCGACGACATGGACCTGGTGATCCAGGCGGTCGAGCTGATCGTCTCCACACAGTTCGGCTCGACCTCGATGCTGCAACGCAAGCTGCGGGTCGGTTTCGCCAAGGCGGGGCGGCTGATGGACATCATCGAGAGCCGCGGCATCGTCGGTCCCAGCGAAGGATCCAAGGCACGTGACGTTCTCATCAAACCCGACGATCTCGACGACGTGATCGCAACCCTTCAGGGGGAGCAGTGAAGACAGAGAACAACGAGGTGGAGGTCCGGCGCAACGCCGGCCTGTCCGCCCTGGTCGGTGCGGCAGCCTCGGCGCTGGCGATCGCGTTCCTCGCCCGGGCGATCTCCCACGGGGGTGCGTTCCCTTGGGCGCTCGCACTCGTCCTCGGTGTCATCGGGGTCATCCAGCTCTCCGCCCTGGTCGACTCCCGGACGCCGCTGCTGGTCGCCGACTCGTTCGGGATCCGGCTCCGGCTGGGGCGCGAGTGGCGCGGTCTGCCCTGGGATTCCCTGGACCAGGTCGTGGTCGAACCGCGCACCTCGGTGCTGAAGGACGGGCGGCTGGTAGTCGCGCCGCGCTTCCTCAACCGGGCCCTCGAGGGCCTCGACGCCCGGGCACGACGTCAGGTGGCCCTGGCCCAGAAGGTGTACGGCGCCCCGCTGGCCGTCCCGCTCGGGATGACCACCCGGGTGTCGACCGCCTCGCTGGTCGACGACCTCGCGGCGCTGGCCAACGGTCGGGCTGCAGTCGTCGAGCTGGCCGGCTACGTCGCCGAACCCGCGCTGACCGCTCCTGCTGAGCCCCCTGAGCCGGTCAAGCCGGTCCAGCCGGTCAAGCCGGTCCAGCCGGTCGAGCCGGTCCGGGCGGAGGAGGTCGAGGCCGAGGAGGACGAGTCGGCCGAGGGCCCGGAGCCACGTGCTGCCCGGTTGCTCGGTGGGCTGGGCACCTTGGTGTCGCGTGTCGCCCGCGGTCGCACCCACGACGTGGACGCGCCGGCACCGGACAGGTCCGCCACAGCGCCCGCCACCACTCCGGCAGTCCCGTCGTACGCTCCGGCGGCCGCGCTGCGCGAGGCCCGGCCCGCAGCCCGTGCAGACGTCCACCTCGACGCCCCGGTGCAGCATGGTGCGGCCGCCGCCAAGCTGGACCTGCGGCACCAGGAGCATGAGGGGCCCACGAGCTCCCTGCCTGAGGGCGCGCAGCTGCGCCGGGGAGACGACTCCGGCTGGATCGGCCAGCCCACAGAGCCCAGGACAGGCGTGGTGCCGATCGCTCGGCCCGGATCGCCTGTGGCCCCGCTGGTCATCGACGACTTCGAGCCCGAGTCGGCGATCGAGCCGGTGATCGGCCCGCGCGTCGCGGCCGCCCGCACCCGGCTCGGTTTCGACATCGACACGCTCAGCACCCGCACCCGGATCCGCCCGCACGTCCTGGAGGCGATCGAGGTCGACGACTTCGCGCCCTGCGGCGGTGACTTCTACGCGCGCGGCCACCTGCGCACCCTGGCGCGGGTGCTGGGGATGCCGCCCGAGGAGCTGGTCTCGGAGTTCGACGCCCGCTACGCCTCCGCGCCGATCAACGCCCGCAAGGTCTTCGAGGCCGAGCTCGCGACCGGCATGTCCGGTGGCATCCGGGCCACGTTCGGCGGTCCCCGCTGGGGCCTGATGATGGGCGTGGTGCTGTGTCTGGTGCTCGCCTGGGGGGTGGCCCGGCTCTTCTCCGGCTCCCCGGTCGAGGTGCCTGTCCCCGGCCCGGCACTGAACGGCTCGGCCGGGCTTTCTTCGCAGCACCAGCCGATCACCTCCGCGCTGGGTGCACCGGTCCTGATGACGGTCAAGGCGATAAGGGGACCCTCCGACGTGCTGGTGCGCGACCACAGCGGCCGGATCCTCTACAGCGGACACCTGGTCAAGGGTGGGCACCATCAGCTGTTCGGCGTGGGCCCGTTCACGGTGCGTGCCTCGGCCCCGGCCGCCGTCGACGTCTGGGTCGCCGGCAAGTCGAAGGGTGCCGTCGGGACCGGCAACAAGCTCGCTCATCGCACCTTCCGCTGAGGCGTGATTTCCGGCGGGGAAGCGTCGTACGGGATACTCGGCGGAGATGAGTACCGATACCGGCCTCCCTGCCCTCGCTTCGGCCCCCACCACCGTTGCGATGGTGACCCTGGGCTGCGCACGCAACGAGGTCGACTCCGAGGAGCTGGCCGGACGCCTGGAGGCCGGCGGTTTCCTTTTGGTCGAGGACCCGGCCGACGCAGAGACCGTGGTGGTCAACACCTGTGGGTTCGTCGAGGCGGCAAAGAAGGACAGCGTCGACACCCTGCTCGCCGCAGCCGACCTCAAGCAGGACGGCTCCACCCGGGCCGTCGTCGCGGTGGGCTGCCTCGCTGAGAGGTACGGCACCCAGCTGGCCACCTCACTGCCCGAAGCCGACGCAGTGCTCGGTTTCGACGACTACCCCGACATCGCCGATCGGCTGCGCGGCATCCTGGCTGGTGAGACACAGCACCCGCACACCCCGCAGGACCGGCGCAGGCTGCTGCCGATCTCCCCGACCGACCGGGCCGCGGCCACCGACCCATCGTCTCGGCTCAGGACGAGTGTGGTCGTTCCCGGCCACACGTCGGAGATCGGCCTGGGCGCGCCGGCAACGGGGCCGCGCACCGTACGCCGCCGGCTGGACGGCGGTCCGATGGCGCCGCTGAAGCTGGCCAGCGGGTGTGACCGGCGGTGCTCCTTCTGCGCGATCCCGAGCTTCCGCGGGTCGTTCGTGTCCAGGCGGCCCGGCGACGTGCTCAACGAGGCGCGCTGGTTGGCCGAGCAGGGCGTCAAGGAGCTGTTCCTGGTCAGCGAGAACTCGACGTCGTACGGCAAGGACCTCGGCGACCTGAGGCTGCTGGAGACCCTGCTGCCCGAGCTGGCCGCCGTCGACGGCGTGGAGCGGGTGCGCGTCTCCTACCTGCAGCCCGCCGAGACGCGACCGGGTCTGGTCACCGCGATCGCGGTGACACCGGGAGTGGCCGCCTATTTCGACCTGTCCTTCCAGCACGCCTCGGGCAGTGTGCTGCGCCGGATGCGCCGCTTCGGTGACCCGGAGAGCTTCCTGGGCCTGCTCGACCAGATCCGTGCGCAGGCTCCCGCGGCCGGGGTGCGCTCGAACTTCATCGTCGGCTTCCCCGGCGAGACCGAGGACGATCTCGCCACGCTGTGCTCGTTCCTGGAGGAGGCCCGGCTGGACGCGGTCGGCATCTTCGGCTACTCCGACGAGGACGGCACCGAGGCCGAGACCTATGACGCCAAGCTGGACCCGGACGACGTCAAGGACCGGGTCGAGCACGTGACCCGGCTGGTCGAGGAATTGACCTCCCAGCGTGCCGAGGAGCGCATCGGCGAGGAGGTCGTGGTGCTCGTGGAGAGTGTCGACGACGATGCGGTGGAAGGCAGAGCAGCCCACCAGGGTCCCGAGGTCGACGGCTCGACGTACCTGTTCGGCGCGGAGCCCCACGTGGGCGACCTGGTGACCGCTGTCGTCACCGGGGCGGACGGCGTGGACCTGACAGCCGTGGTGCGCTGATGACCGAGACCGGTCAGCGAGGCGTGAGCAACTGGAACGTGCCCAACGCGCTGACCACGCTCCGCATCGTGATGGTGCCCTTCTTCGGGTGGGCGCTGCTGCACCACGGCGGGCACGAGACCGGGTGGCGCTGGGTGGCCTATGCGCTGTTCGTGGTCGCCGCGGTCACCGACAAGATCGACGGCGACCTGGCCCGCAAGCACGACCTGGTCACGAACTTCGGCAAGATCGCCGACCCGATCGCGGACAAGGCGCTGACCGGGATGGCCTTCGTCGGGCTGACCATCATCGGTGCGCTCGGGCCGTTCGGTTGGTGGGTCACCGCGGTGGTGCTGGTCCGGGAGTGGGGGGTGACCATCGCTCGGCTCTCGATCGCCAAGCACGTCGTGCTCGCGGCCAACAAGTCCGGCAAGCTCAAGACCCTCACCCAGGCCCTCGCGCTGGGTGGCCTCACGGCGCCGTTCCACCAGCTGTCCGGCTTCTGGAACGTGCCGGGCGACGTGGTCTGGGCGGCGTCCGTCGCGACGCTGGTGGTCGCCGTGGTGCTGACCGTCACCTCGGGTGTCGAGTTCGCCCGTGACGCGCTCCAGCAGTCCCGTGCCGCGCGGGGGGCGAAGGCTTGACGTGATGGATCGGCGCGGTCAGCGAGTCTGGGCCCGGTCGCGCAGTGCCATCGCGGCACCGACCAGCGTCAGGTGGGAGAAGGCCTGCGGGAAGTTGCCGGCCATCCGGTCCGCCCCGACGTCGTACTCCTCGCTGAGCAGGCCGACATCGTTGGCCAGACCTACCAGCTTGTGCATCAGCTTGTGGGCGTCGTCGGTGCGACCTGCCCCGGCGTACGCCGAGACCAGCCAGAACGAGCAGGCCAGGAACGGATGCTCCTTGCCGCTGAGCCCGTCGACCCCTGACTGGGTCCGGTAGCGCAACAGCAGTCCGCCGTGCATCAGGTCGTGCTCGACGGCGGCGATGGTTCCCAGCATCTTCGGGTCGTCCCCGTCCATGAACCCCACGGCCGGCAGTACCAGCAGCGAGGCGTCGACCTCCGTGGTGTCGTAGTGCTGGGTGAAGGTGTTGCGGCCGACGTCGAAACCCTTGGTCATCACCTCGTCACGCACCTGGTCGCGCAGCGTGCGCCACTCCTCCAGCGGTCCCTCCAAGCCATGGTTCTCGATCGCCTTGACCGCGCGGTCGAAGGCGACCCAGACCATCACCCGGCTGTGCGTGAAGTGCTGCCGCGGGCCCCGGATCTCCCACAGCCCGTTGTCCGGCTCGTCCCAGTGCCGGGCCAGCTCGTTGACCAGGGTGCGCTGCATCGACCAGCTGTCGGCGGTCTCCTTCAGGCCGGCAGTGCGGGCCAGGTCCAGCGCGTGCATCACCTCGCCGAGCACGTCGGACTGGCGCTGGTCGGCAGCGCCGTTGCCGATCCGCACCGGTCGGCTGTTCTCGTAGCCGGGGAGGTGGCCCAGCTCGCGCTCGGTCAGGTGCCGGCCGCCGTCGACGGTGTACATGATCTGCAGGTCCTCAGGATCGCCGGCCACGGCCCGCAGCAGCCAGTTGCGCCACAGCTTCGCCTCGTCGGAGCGCTCCGCCATCAGCAGCGCCTGGAGAGTCAGCGAGGCGTCGCGCAGCCAGCAGAACCGGTAGTCCCAGTTGCGCTCCCCGCCGAACTCCTCAGGCAGGCTGGTCGTGGCCGCGGCCACTATCCCACCGGTGTCGGCATGGGTGAGCCCGCGCAGGGTGACCAGGCTGCGCACCACCTCGCGCCGCCACGGACCGACGTACACGCAGGCGTCGGCCCAGGCCTGGTGCTCCTCGAGGGTCTCCCGGATCCGGTTGTCGAAGGAGAGCAGGCGCGGCACCGACACGTGGGAGGGCACCCACGTGGTCGAGAACGTGAGGTTGTCGCCCTCGTCGACGGTGAACTCGTCGCGGTGGTGGCCGTCGACCGCGACCGGCATCCGGGGCCCGCGCAGCACCAGCTTGTCCGGCCCGGCTATCGCCACGATCAGCTCCCGGTCGCCACGCCGCTCGCGGTGCACCCATGGTCGTACCAGCCCGTAGTCGAAGCGGACCGCCCACTCGTGGACCATCCGGACGCTGCCCTCGACCCCGGTGATCTGGCGGACCACGTCGGCACGTTTGTCGTTGACCGGCATCAGGTCCGTGACCACCACGGTGCCGGTCTCGGTGGTGTACGTCGACTCCAGGACGCCGGTGTCGCCGACGTAGCGACGGGTGCACTCGTGCTCACCGGCTGGCCCGATCAGCCACCGGCCGTTCGACTTGTCGCCGAGCAGCGACGCGAAGCAGGCGGGGGAGTCGAACCGTGGCAGGCAGAGCCAGTCGATCGAGCCGTCCCGGCCCACCAGGGCTGCGGTGTGCCCGTCACCGAGCGCGGCGTAGTCCTCGATCTTCAGAGCCATGGGCAGAACGCTAGCGTGCCAGCCATGGATCACTGCGACATGAAGGAGCTGGCCACGCCGGGCCCTGCCCTGGCCACGACTGTGCACGACCTGCTGGTGTCCCGCGGCGAGAGCGTCGCCTCCGCCGAGTCGTTGACCGGTGGTGAGCTGGCCGCCCTGCTCAGCGGGCCGCCCGGGGCGTCCGCGTCGTACGTCGGTGGCGTGGTCAGCTACGCGACGTCGGTCAAGCAGCAGGTGCTGGAGGTCCCCGAGCAGCTGGTCGCGGCGTACGGCGTGGTGAGCGCGGAGTGTGCCGAGGCGATGGCGGAGGGCGTACGTCGCATGACCGGCGCCACGTGGGGCATCTCGACGACTGGTGTGGCAGGCCCCACTGAGCAGGAGGGCAAACCGGCCGGCACCGTGTTCGTCGGCGTGGCCGGCCCGACGAAGGTGCAGTCGGTGCGGCTGGCTCTGGACGGTGACCGCACCGGGATTCGTGCCCAGGCCTGCCTGGAGGCACTCGACCAGCTGCGCACGGCGCTGGGCCGCTGAGGCTCGGGCTCTTCCGGCCGGACCGTCCGGTGCTGCACGATGAAGGGATGAACCCGACCGACCAAGGCTCTGTGCCGTTGCCTCGTCCGGTCGTGCTGGTCCTGATGGGCGTCTCCGGTTGCGGCAAGTCGACCGTTGCTGCCGTCCTGGCCGGCCGCCTGGGCTGGGCCTTCGAGGAGGGCGACGCAATGCACCCGCAGTCGAACCTCGACAAGATGGCCGCGGGACACCCATTGGACGACGAGGATCGCAAACCCTGGCTGGCGAAGGTCGCCGACTGGGTCGACGAGCGTCTCGACGCCGGTGAGAACGGGCTGATCACCTGCTCAGCCCTGAAGCGCGCCTACCGCGACCTGATCAACCGGCGTGGCTCGGGTGTGATCTTCGTGTACCTGGCGGGCACCCCTGAGCTCATCGGTTCCCGGTTGGTCGCCCGGAACGGCCACTTCATGCCGCCGGGGCTGCTGGACAGCCAGTTCGAGGCGTTGGAGGAACCAGCTCCGGACGAGCCGGAGATCAGGGTTGCTGTCGGTGCGGCCCCGACAGTGATCGCGCGACACATCGCGGAAAGGCTCGGGCTGGCCGAGCGGACCGGTAGTGGAGGAAGCTGAAATGTGTTCACGGGAAGGGCTACCTTCGGCCTGACCGTAGGGCAGACCCATCACGGTGATGGAGACCATCATCTCCGTGATGGGTCTGGTCCTGGTGCCGCTGTTGTCCACGTTCTTGTAGGTTCTTGTAGGTTCTGGCCGTGGACGGCGAGCGGTTGCTGGAGCTGGGCGGGCAGCTGTACGGCGGGCTCCCCGCCGCGTTCACCCCGGATCGTGCGGCCGCGGAGAAGGCCGCCCGGGCCGACGGTGACAAGGAGCTGGCGACCGCCATCAAGGCGCTGCGGAAGCCGTCCGTGGGTGCCTGGGCGGTCAACGTTCTGGTGCGTCGTGAGGCCGGGCAGATCGACCAGGTGCTTGAGCTGGCGCAGTCGCTGCGCGCCGCAGCCGAGGCGATGGACGGCGCGGAGCTGCGGGGGCTCACCAGACAGCGCCGGCAGCTGACCAGCGCGCTCACCACCCGGGCCCGGCAGCTGGCGTTGGAGCGGGGCAGCCGGCTGACCCAGACGGTCGCCGACCAGGTGGAGGGCACGCTCAACGCGGCGATGCTCGACGCGGGCGCGGCGGCCGCCGTTCGCACCGGGCTGCTGGTGACCACGATCAGCGCCACTGGCCTGGACGACCTCTCCTGGGAGTCGGCCGTCGCCGTACCTTCCGCGCTCGGCACCAGGGCGGCCCCGATCGAGGGGAAGGCTGCCGGTTCCGGTCCGGCGCTGCGCGTCGTACCGGAGAACAAGCAGGTCAAGCGGGAAGGGGCCAGGGAGCGGCTCGCGGAGGCGGAGGCGGAGGTGGCAGCGGCAGCGAAGTCTGCGCAACAGACCGACCAGGCGGTCAGCGACCTGCAGGGCAAGCGGTTCCAGCTGCGCAGCGAGATCGACGAGCTGCAACGGCGCATCCACGAGATCGACAGCCGCCTGGACGGCCTGGACGAGGACATCGAGGTTGCCGAGCAGGACCAGGAGGACGCTGCCGACGCGTTGCGCACTGCCCAGGGTGAGCGCGACCGTGCGCAGGCAGCACTCGACGAGCTGGGCTGAGGCAGGTCGTCTTCACCCCGGCTGGCACAGTGGTCGGGTGATCGAGATCGAGGCAACCGATGGTGTGGCCGAGGCGTACGTCGCCCGCCCCGACGACGACGTGCATCCCGGGGTGCTGTTCCTGATGGACGCGATCGGGCTGCGCCCCCAGATCGAGGAGATGGCCGACCGGATCGCGAGCTGGGGCTACGTCGTGCTGGCCCCGAACCTCTTCTACCGCTCCGGCAAGGCGGCCGACCTGGCCCCCCAGGCGGACCTGCGCCGGCCCGGCGAGCGGGAGGCCTTCTTCAAGAAGGCGATGCCACGGGTCGGGTCGCTCAAGCCGGAGCGGGTCGGGCCCGACCTGACCGCCTACGTCGGCGCTCTGCGTGACCTGCCGGGAGTCTCGGAGGGCCCGTTCGGCGTCACCGGCTACTGCATGGGCGGCCGGATCGCGCTGATCGCAGCCTGCGCGTTCCCCGACGACATTGCGGCGGCCGGAGCCTTCCACGGCGGCCGGCTCGCGGCCGACAACCCGGACAGCCCGCACCACGACCTGCCGAAAGCACGTGCCGCGTTCCTGTTCGGTCATGCGGACAAGGACAGGTCGAACCCGCCCAAGGACATCGCCCGGCTGGACGCCGCGCTGGACGACGCCGGGCTGACGCACACCTCCGCGGTGTACGACGCAGCGCCGCACGGCTACACGATGGCCGACACCGCCATGTACGACGAGGCGGCAGCCGAGCGGCACTTCACCGAGCTGCGGGAGCTGTTCGACCGGACGCTCTGAACCGGCTGACGGCCGATGCCGTCGCCGGAAGGGTGGACGCCCGTCGGGGCCGCGCGGCACGATTGGGGCACCGACGGCTGGAGGAGTCCATGCAGGTCATCCGCGTGACCACCGACCTCACGGTGCCCGACATCGAGGAAGCGAGCGCCTTCTACGCCGACTACCTCGGGCTCGACGCGCAGGACCTGGGCCTGGACTGGGTCACCCGCTTCGTCGTGCCCGGCTCCGGAGAGCACCTCCAGCTCGTCTCGCGGGACGCGACGGCGCCGGAGAACCCGCTGCTCACCGTCAAGGTCGACGACGTCGACGATGCCTACGCGGAGGCCCGTCGACGCGGCTATGAGGTCGTGCACCCCCTCACCACGGAGCCGTGGGGTATCCGCCGGTTCTTCCTCCGCGCGCCCGACGGGACGGTGCTCAACATCGCCCAGCACCGCGCCCCTTAGCATCGCCCAGCACCGCGAGCGAGGCGGATCAGCGGCGACGTCCGTTGCCTAGGCCCAGTCCTTCGAACGTTCGACGGCGTCCTTCCACTTCGCCCACCTCGCGTCGGCGTCCGCGCGGTCGCCGGCCGGCTCGAAGCGCCGGTCGAGGTGCCAGGTCTCCCGCAGCTCGTCGTACGACGACCAGACGCCGGTGCCCAGCCCGGCCATGAACGCTGCGCCGAGGGCCGTGGTCTCCACGATCTTCGGTCGCTCGACGGCGACGCCGAGCTGGTCGGCCTGGATCTGGCAGAGCAGGTTGTTCGCGCTGGCACCCCCGTCGACGCGCAGCGCCGTCATCGGGGGCATGTCGGGGTCGGCCTGGACGACGTCGCGGACCTCGTAGGCGATTGCCTCGAGGGTGGCCCGCACGATGTGCCCGCGGGTCGTGCCGCGGGTCAGGCCCAGGATCGTGCCGCGTGCTCGTGGGTCCCAGTGCGGGGCGCCGAGTCCGGTCAGCGCCGGCACGAACACCACACCTTCGGTGTCCTCGACCGTCGCCGCGATCGCCTCGGTCTCGGCCGCGGAGCCGACGATCTGCAGACCGTCGCGCAGCCACTGCACCGCCGCACCGGTCACGAAGATCGCACCCTCGGTCGCATAGGTCATGGCGTCGTCGGGGGCGCGCCAGGCCGCGGTGGAGAGCAGCCCGGCGTCGCTGCGCACGACGTCGGGACCGGTGTTGGTCAGGATGAACGACCCGGTGCCGTAGGTGCACTTGGACTCACCGGTCTCGAAGCAGGTCTGGCCGAACAGCGCGGCCTGCTGGTCACCGGCGATCCCGGCGACCGGCAGCTCCAGGCCGAGGAACGCCTGCGGGTCGGTGCGCGCCAGCTCGCCCCAGTTGGGCACCACGTCGGGCAGCGCGTCGCGGGGGACGCCGAACAGCTCGCAGAGCTCCTCGGACCAGTCGCCCTCGGTCAGGTCGAAGAGCAGCGTGCGGCAGGCGTTGGACACGTCGGTGACGTGCCACGTGCCGCGCGACATCCGGGCGACCAGGTAGGAGTCGACGGTGCCGATCGCGTAGCGTCCGGACTGCACCAGGGCCCAGGTGTTCGGCTCGTTCTCGGCCAGCCAGACCAGCTTGGTGCCGGAGAAGTAGGGGTCCAGCCGGAGCCCGGTGAGCTCGGTGACCCGCTCCTCGTGCCCCTCCTCCCGCATCCGCGTGCAGATGTCGGCGGTACGCCGGTCCTGCCACACGATCGCCCGCCGTGGAGAGCCGAGCGTCTCGCGGTCCCAGAGCAGCACGGTCTCGCGCTGGTTGGTGATGCCGATGCCCTTGAGGTCCGCAGCCTCGCCGTCCCACGCATCGAGCGCCGCGCGGGTCGCCTCGAGGGTGGCCTGCCAGATCCCCTCGGGAGAGTGCTCCACCCAGCCCGGCTTCGGGAAGTGCTGCGGGAACTCCTGGTAGCCTCTGGCCGCGATCTGCCCCTCGGCTGTCACGACCAGTGCCTTGACCCCCGTCGTACCTGCGTCGATGGCCAGGATGCCGGGGGCGTTCATGCCGACTGGCCCCGCAGGATCTCCAGCACCTTCTCGTCGACCCAGCCGGGCTCGCGACCCTGGTCGACGCGCATCTCGTAGTTCTCGCTGCCCACCCAGGCATGGAAACCGTCGTGGCCGAGCCCCCGCGATCGACGGTCGAGCTCCTCGGCGAGGTCAGGAGTGACCACGACCTTCTCCGACTCGGTCGAGGCGGTCAGGTACAGGTCGTTCAGGTCCAGCAAGCGGGTCAGCTCGGTCACCGGCGCCGCGTGGTCATCGACTCGCAGGTCGACCGCGATGTCGTCGTTGCCGCCGTACCCGGCCTCCTCGCGCACCACCAGCAGGGCCGCGGACTGCCGACCCCGCTTGTCGCCGCCGGCCTCGTCGCCCGCACGCAGCGCAGCCAGCAGCCGCCGCCCGAGCGCCTGGTCAGTCGACGCGTCCCAGGCCGCCTTCATCGCCTCGACCACCTGCGGTCCGACCAGGATGTTGCCCTGGATCGCCACGTCGTCGTCGATGACCCCGCCCGCCCAGTCGAAGCAGTTGAAGCCGGTGTGGCTCGCGGACCCGCCGTCGACGTCGACGATACCCACCTGGCGGTCCTCGCGCCCAGCGTCCTCTTCCAGCAGCCGGTCCAGGGCGACGGCCGCCGTCGCGCCGTCGTCCAGGTGGGAGAGGGCCAGGCCCTTGTAGGCGACGTTCGCATCGGCCTGGGTCGCGATGGCGCCCACACCGGCCACGGCTGCAGGTACGGCGGACCCGACGGCCAGGAACTTGGAGGCGACGGCGACGCCCCAGGACTCGCCATCGGCGGAACGGGCCACGATCGAGAAGGTCATGGATGCAACGTATCGGGCACGGGTGGACCGCAGTGTTTCGCAGTTGCACACATCTGACGCCGCCAGAACCCGCGATCGGTTACGTGAAATGCCTTTCGGGTCGGAAGATGTGCAGGTGCTCACCCGTCTCGGCTTCCCCCCGATCGGTCGCCACGGGCGTTTCGTGACGGCGATCGGGATCGACGCGCTCGGCAGCGGTGTCTGGATGCCGCTCTCGGTGCTCTACTTCCTGCGGGTGACGCCGGTCAGCCTGGTCCACATCGGGCTGGCACTCTCGATCGCCTCGGCGATCTCGCTGCCCTTCGCGTTGCTGGTCGGTCAGCTCGTCGACCGGTTCGGCTCCAAGCGGATGCTGCAGATCGGCAACCTGCTCCAGTGTCTGGGTTTCGCGGCCTACCCCCTCGTGCACTCCGCGCTCGTCATGACTCTCGTGGTCGCGGTCGCCTCGCTGGGCCGCACGGCGTTCTGGGGCTCCTACTCCCCGCTGGTGGTCGCGGTGTCCGAGCCGGGCGAGCGCGAGAAGTGGTTCGGCTTCCTCGGTGCCCTGCGCAACTCCGGTTTTGCGGTGGGAGGGCTGCTCGCCGCGGCGGCGATCACCGACGGCCGGGTCGGCGTCTTCCATGCTGTGGTCCTGCTGAACTCCGCGAGCTACCTGCTCTCCTTCGCGCTGTTGCTTCGGATCTCGGTGCACGAACCGCATCGCAGCGTCGCCCAGCGACGCCCAGGCGGCTGGCGCGACGTCTTCGGTGACGCGGGTTACCGGTGGCTGGTGGCTGCGGACTTCGGCTACGCGATGGGCTGTATGGCGCTCAACGTGGTGATGCCGGTCTATATCGTGCACGTGCTGGGCCTTCCGGGCTGGGTCGCGGGAACTGTCTACGTGGTCAACACCGTGCTGATCGGTGTGGGCCAGGGTCTGGTGGTCAACCAGATGACCGGGTCGGTGCGCTGGCGGATCGTGGTGCTTGCGGCCGGCCTGATGGCTCTCGGCTTCGTGCTGCTCTACGCCGCCGGTGACGTGGGCAGGGGGGCCGCGGTCGGCTTCATCCTGGTCGCCGCGGTGATCTACACGTTCGGGGAGATGGCGGGTGGCCCGGTGCTGGCCTCGATGGCCGCCGAGTCGCCACCGGCGCACCTGCGGGGCCGCTACCTCGCGGCCTTCCAGCTGTCCTGGAACACCGCCTCCGCGGTGGCCCCGGTGCTCTACCTCTCCCTGCTGGACCTCGGCCTCTTCGAGGTGTGGGCGGCACTGGTCGGGCTCGTGGTCCTCGGCGCCCTGTGCTGCCTGCCGATGCGCCAGCGGATGGCGCTCGCGGCCAGACCGATCACGAACGCGGTGATCATCCCCGGGAGTTGACCGGGAGCTAGGCTGTCCGGTTCTGGAACGATCCAAAGGAGGCCACATGCGCGTGGGAGTGCTGACCGGGGGCGGGGACTGTCCCGGCCTGAACGCCGTGATCCGGGCCGTCGTACGCCGCGGGGTCACCGAGCTCGGCTATGACTTCGTCGGCTTCCGCGACGGCTGGAAGGGCCCGCTCGAGGGGATGACGAGCGAGCTCGGCATTCCCGAGGTGCGCGGCATCCTGCCGCGCGGCGGCACGATCCTCGGCTCCTCGCGGACCAACCCGTTCCAGATCGAGGGCGGTGTGGAGAAGATCAAGACCAACCTCGTCGGGCTCGGTGTCGACGCGCTGGTCGCGATCGGCGGTGAGGACACCCTCGGGGTCGCGACCAAGCTGGCCGACCTGGGCGTCAACGTGGTCGGCGTGCCCAAGACGATCGACAACGACCTCAGCGCCACGGACTTCACCTTCGGCTTCGACACCGCCGTCAACATCGCGATGGAAGCCATCGACCGGCTGCACACCACTGCCGAGTCGCACCACCGGGTCCTGGTCGTGGAGGTGATGGGTCGGCACGCCGGCTGGATCGCGCTGCACGCCGGGATGGCCGGTGGTGCCAACGTCGTACTGATTCCGGAGAAGCCGTTCGACATCGAGCACGTCTGCCAGCTGGTTGAGGACCGGTTCAAGACCCAGTACGCCCCGATCATCGTGGTCTCGGAGGGCGCCGTGCCCGTCGAGGGCGGTGGGATGTCACTGGTCTCGGGGGAGAAGGACGCCTTCGGGCACGTCCGGCTCGGCGGGATCGGCGACCGGCTGGCCGGCGAGATCGAGCACCGCACCGGCAAGGAGTCGCGAGCGGTGGTGCTGGGTCACGTGCAGCGCGGTGGCACGCCCACGGCCTTCGACCGCTGGCTGGCCACCCGCTTCGGGCTGCACGCGATCGCCGCGGTGGCCGACGGCGACTTCGGCACCATGATGGCGCTGCGCGGCACCGACATCGTGCGGGTCCCGCTGATCGACGGCACCGGCGAGCTGAAGCTGGTCAAGCCCGAGGAGTACGCCGAGGCCGAGGTCTTCTTCGGCTGACTCCGTTGAGGTGTGCCAAACGCCCCGCTGAGATGTGCCAAGTGAACCCTTGAGATGTGCCAAGCGCTCGGCTGCACGGTGCGTTTCGCACAGTTCGGGGGTGCGTTTCGCACAACTCGCGGGGGCTTTTCGCGCATCTCGACGAGAGCGGGGGTGGGATCTCAGCCGGAGGTGGCATTGGTCCCGCGTAGGCTTGCGCCGTGTCGACGTCCATCCCCGATCTTGCCGCCCTGCACGCCCTGGGGGCGGCGCA
>JBBSVL010000027.1:0-15134 GCA_038233595.1 Propionibacteriales bacterium
GACGCCCCGGAAGGTCGGCCCGGCGATCTGGTGCACGTCGCCGGTGGCCGGGTCCGACGCCACGCGCACGCCACGGGGCAGTGCGGCGCCAGGGTCGGGCACCCGCGCCACGAAGGTGTTGTAGAAGCCGACCCGCTCGACACGGCCGAACAGGTCCACCTCCGACTGGGTGCCCTGGAAGGCGATGTCCTTGTAGGTCAGCGGCAGGCCGAGCCGGCCGCAAAGTACCTGATGCCCCAGGCAGACCGCCAGGAACGGCTGGCCGGAGGCGAGCAGCTCGTCGATGGCCTGCTGGTAGACGGCGATCTTGGGCTGGTCGACGTCGCGAGGGTCCCCCGGACCGGGGCCGACCACCACCAGGTCCCAGCCGGGCACTGAGCCGCCGAGGGCACCCGGCTCCCAGTCCTCGTGCCGAACGACGGTCGAGGTCATCCCGAGCACCGAGAAGACGTGCCGCAGCATGTTCACGAAGGCGTCCTCACCGTCGAGGATCAGCACCGACCTGCCCTTGAGCTCCTCGACCGGCCTTGTCCTCGGCGGAGCTCCGGCCTGGTCCGTCAGCCAGAACCTCGAGAGCCGCTGGTTGCGCGAGGCAAGCGCGATCAGCACGTCCTCGTCACGGGTCAGCTCCGCGACTCCTTCGGACGCGGTCGTCGCCGCGTCCACCAGCCCGAAGGCACCCAGGATGCCGCCCGCTTTGGCGTGCGTCTCGGCGACCTCCTGGGCGGGGTCGGAGTCGCGCACCAAGGTGGCGCCCGCGGTCACGGTCAGCTCGCCGGTGGCGGTGACCTCAGCGGTGCGGATCACGATCGGGCTGTCCAGGTTGTGGTGGCCCTCCGCATCACGACCGATCACGGCCAGCGCCGCCCCGTAGTAGCCCCGGCCCCCGGACTCGTACTTCTTGATCAGCCGACAGGCGTTCTCCACCGGGGACCCGGTCACCGTCGCGGCGTACATCGTGTCGCGCAGCACCTCTCGGACGTCGGAGCGGGTGCGGCCGGCAAGCAGATACTCGGTGTGCACCAGATGCGTCATCGGCTTGAGGAAGGGGCCGAGCACCTGGCCGCCCTCGTGGCAGATGTCGCACATCATCTTCAGCTCCTCGTCGACCACCATGAAGAGCTCGTAGATCTCCTTCTCGTCGGCAAGGAAGTCCAGCAGCCTGGCCTTGCGGTCCGCCGGAGCAAGGCCACCGAAGTCAGGGGGGAGCCGGAAGGTGCCGCTGATCGGGTTCATCCGGACGTCGGCCAGGCCGCCGCCCAGGTGGGAGCCGCCGACGACGCTGACGTGTCGTTCAGGGGAGGCGCCCACCAGGTACCGGTCGCCGGTGAAGAAGCAGAACGTCCAGTAGGCGCCGCGCTCCTGCTCGACCAGCCGGCCGAAGACGCTCAGCGCCTTCGCGGCATCCCAGTCCCGCAGGCGGGCCCGGTAGTGCCGGCTCACGACGAGGTTGGCACCCTCGCCGTGGCCGATCTCGTCGCGGATGATCGCCTCCACCATCCGCCCGTAGTCCTCGTCGCTGGTCTCGAAGCCACCCGGATCGCCGACCGGGTCGAGGAGCTCGACCGGCTCGTGCGAGAGCACACCGAGCAGCGCGACGAGGTCGACCTCGTGCTCCTCGACGACGTCGACCACCGCCAGCGGGGTGCCGTCGTCGTGGGCCTCGAACCCACGCTCGCTCACCTGGCAGAACGGCACCGCGAGCAGCCGGTCGAATCGCCGTCCGGGTTGCGGTGCGCCGTGCTCGAGGGGCACGTCGCCGATCCGCTGGACGGCGCTCACCGGGCCGCCTAGCAGGGTGACGGTGGGGTTGTCCCGGAACCGGATCGCGGCCCAGGCCGGCTGGAGCTGGATCGACTCGAGCGCGGTCGCCGGACTGGACAGCACCGTATCGGACGTGGCCGCATCGGACATGGCCGAAACGTATCAATACCGGCCGCCCTCGCCCCCAGGAGTGAAACCCGGCATTCCGGGTATATCCCCTCGAAACGGGTGGGATGATCGATGCAGTGACGCGCCGGGGGGATCGGCGCGCGCGAGGAGGTTCGAAGATGGTCGCGGTTCGCCAGGACGCCCTGCTACGGCTGCACGAGGTGATGACCCGGATCAACGCGGGCCAGGACCTAGACGAGGTGCTCCAGTCGATCGCCGACGGGGTCACCGAGGTCTCCGGTTTCGAGGTCGCCGCGATCAACGTGCTGCACGCCAACGGCGAGTTCGAGGTGGCCGCCCTCGGCGGGAACGACGCGTCGATCGCCGACATGCTGCACGAACGTTTTCCCTCCCAGGTGGTCCTCGAGCGCAACACGATGGGTGAGGCATGGGGGATGTTCCGGTTCCTGCCCGCCAACCTCACCGGGGAGAACGCGCCCGAGGGGTTCCGGGTGCTCGACTTCGAGCGGCTCGACCACCCCGACGCCTGGGACCCGCACGACGAGCTGTCGGTGACCCTGTGCTCCCCGACCGGCAAGCTGATCGGGATCATGTACGTCGACCGGCCCCGCAACGGGCTGCGCCCCTCCGCGGAGGGGCTCGAGATCATGGAGCTCTTCGCGGTGCAGGCCGGCTACGCCATCAACAACGCCCAGCAGCGCGAACGTCTCGGCGAGCAGGTCTGGCTGGCCGGCATGGTGCGTAGCGTCATCGAGACCGCGGCCGCGCCGGCCCGGCGCGCCTCGGACCTCGACCGGGTCCTCGACGGCGCGCTGTCCACGCTGCGGGTAGAGCTGTCCGCGATCGCGACCTGGCTCGACATCTTCCCGACCGAGCATCCCGACGGCGAGGCGCGCAGCCGCGGCAACGAGGGCGTGTTCACCGTGACCGCCGCGTTGGAGTCCCACGGGTCGGCACTGGCCCGGGAGAGCCTGCGTCGCGGCGAGGCGCTGGTGATCGACCGCGCCGAGCTGAGCGGTGGCAGCCTGCTGTTCACCCCCGCTCAACGGGCCTGGTTGTTGCGCGCCTTCGAGAGCGACGGAGTGCGCAGTCTGGCCCTGGCCCCGCTCTCCCTCGACGCCGACGTGGCCGGGCAGCTGGTGCTGATGCGCTCCCACGACCAGCCCTGGACCGAAGCCGAGGGTGCCGCCGTCCGTGACATCGGGCGCGAGCTCGGCTGGGCGATCGGACGCGACCGCAGCCGACGCCGCGAGGCGACCACCGCGGCGCTGCTCGAACGGACCGCACGTGAGCAGCGGGAGCTGATCGAGTCCATCGCCGAGGAGGTGAGCGTGCCGCTCTCCGCAGTCGACGCCTACCTGAGCGGAAGTGGCCTGCCGGCCGACCACCCGGCCCGGGCCGGCATGGAGAAGTTCTGGGGCTTGTTCAACCAGGTCACCACCCTGGCCTCCTTCGAGCGACCCGAGCACCTGCCGGTGCCCCAGGAGGTCGACGTGACGGCGCTGCTCCAGGTGCAGTGGTCCCATGCCGAGACCATGGCGGGCGAGCGTCAGATCCGGCTGCTCCCCCTCGATGCCAGGGGCGCCGAACGCGCGTGGGCGGACCCGGAACAGCTGGAGTGGCTGATGCAGGTGCTGCTCGAGGACGTGATCCGCACCTCTCCGACGGGCAGCTCCGTGCGCATCTCGGTCAACACGCTGAACGACCGGCTCCTCGTGTCGTGCCAGATCTCCGGTCGCGACGACCCGGACGCGCCGGTGACCGAGGACGGCGAGGACAACCAGCCTCGCTGGTGGCGAGCTGGAGCCAACACGCTGCTCTCCAGACAGGGCGGCCGGCTGACCACGAGGTCGGGACCGCTGGGCAGGCGGGTGCTCAGCATGAGCCTGCCCGTCCCGCCGATGACGGTCGGCAGCCGCTGACCCATCGCAGCACTAGCCGCTGCGCAGGATGGTCATCCGCTGCGTCGCCCGGGTGAGTACGACGTACAAGGTGGCCCGCCCCGTCGGCGACTCGGCCTCGATCTCCTCGGGCTCGACGACCACGATGGCGTCGAACTCCAGGCCCTTGGTGTCCAGACCGGTGAGCACCGCGATCCGGGCATCAACCACCGCGCCCGGGCCGCCACTGCGGTCACCTGCGTGCTCGGGCCAGGAGTCCAGCCAGGCCCGCACCTCTGCCTGCCGGCTGGCCGCGGTGACGATGCCCACGGTGCCCTCGACCGCGCCGGTGAGCTCGGTGATCGTGTCGCGGACCCCCCGTTCGAGGTCGGGGACCCGAAGCTCCTCGGGCGGCACGTCCGTCGACCGGACCGCCTCCGGGAGGTCGGCGTCGAGCCCGGACCGGGCGGCGTAGTCGGCGGCGTAGGCGTAGATCTCCGCGGAGTTGCGGTAGTTCTTCGACAGGTGGAACTCGTGGAGTTCCTTGTCACCCAGCGCCTCGGCACGGGCCCGAGCCGCCTCGAGCGGCACCGGCCAGGACGACTGTGCCGGGTCGCCGACGATCGTCCAGGACGCGGCGCGGCCGCGGCGGCCGACCATCCGCCACTGCATCGGCGTGAGGTCCTGGGCCTCGTCGACGAGCACGTGGGCGAAGGGGTCGTCCTCGACCCGGTTGGTCGGCGGGCGCCAGCCGCGCGGGCCGGCGTACTCGCGTTCGGAGGCAGTGGTGACCTCCATCATCGCGGTGTCCGCACGCCCGAGGTGCTCCCAGTCGATGTCGGAGTCCATGTTGGCCTCGGCGGCGGAGTCATTGGTGACGATCGGCGGGTCGCCCAGCAGGTAGCGCAGCTCGTCGAGCAGCGGGATGTCGTCGACGCTGAGGTCCTCACCCCACGACTTCGCCAGCAGCCGCACCGACTCCTCCTCGAGCACCCCGTCGGCCATCTGTGCCAGCAGGTCCGGGTCGCGCAGCCAGCTCAGAACCGACGAGGCATCCAGCACCGGCCACCAGAGCCGCGCGAAGTCGAGGAACCGGTCGTCGTCGCGAAGCACCTCGACGAACTCCTCACGGGTGCGCTCCCGGGCGCGTTCGCCGCGGACCTGCCGCCACAACGCCTCGACCAGTGTCGAGGCGACCCGGGTCGTGGTGCGGTTGCGCCGGCCCTGGGAGAGCAGCTGCCTGCGGAGGGCACCCAGCTCACGCGGGCCCAGCCTCAGCACGTCGTCGCGGTAGAAGAACCGGAAGTCCGTCGGAGCGCCAGGCACCGGCTGTCGCGCCGTACGACGTAGCACCTCGGCCATCGCGCCAGAGCCCTTGACCTCGGCCACAGCCGGGTCGTCGCGTCGGGTGGCCCGGACCCCGTCGACGACCTCGCCGAGGGAGCGCAGCGCCACCGCGGTCTCGCCGAGGGATGGCAGCACCCGCTCGATGTAGCGCATGAACACCCCAGACGGGCCGACCACCAGCACGCCACCGGACTCGTAGCGGCGCCGGTCGCCGTAGAGCAGGAACGCGGCGCGGTGCAGCGCGACGACGGTCTTGCCGGTGCCGGGTCCGCCGGAGATCGACACGACGCCCTTGCCCGGTGCCCGGATCGCGCGGTCCTGCTCGGCCTGGATGGTGGCCACGATCGAGTGCATCGAACGGTCGCGGGCCCGGGTGAGCTGAGCCATCAGCGCGCCCTCGCCGACGATGGGGAGGCTCGAGCCGGCCGCGGCATCTGCTTCTGGGTCGAGCAGGTCGTCCTCGACCCCGAGCACGGTCTCCCCGGAGCTGCGCAGGATCCGGCGGCGTACGACGCCACGGGGCTCACCGGGCGTCGCCTGGTAGAACACCGCTGCCGCAGGAGCCCGCCAGTCGATCAGCAGTACGTCGCGGTTGTCATCGCGCAGCCCGATACGTCCGATGTAGCGAGCCTCGGCGGCCACCTCCTCGCGCATGTCCAGCCGGCCGAACACCAGTCCCTCGTGGGCCGCGTCGAGACTCGCCAGCCGACGGGCAGCCTGGAAGACCATGGCGTCGCGTTCGACGAGCCCGCCCTCGTGCCCCAGCCGGCCACGCGAGTGGCCCTCCCGGGCCAGCGCCTGGGCGGAGGCGGCGGAGCGGAGCAGCTGACGGTAGACCCCGTCGACGAACTCCTGCTCGTGAGCGACCTCATGGGCTGCGATGTCGTCGTTCAAGCGCAATCCTTCAGGTCAGAGGCTCCGAGAAAGGGAGTTGATCCGGCTCCCGGAGTCGGGTGCGTGGGCAAGCCCTCGACTTTACCTGACGACTGTGGCCGGCCTAGCCAGCGATCCGGCGCACGAACTCCCCGAGCTGAGTCAGGTTGCGGCACTCGACCATCGGCATCAGCTCGGCGTAGCGGCCTGCGGCGGAGTCGCCGGTGTCCCAGTGCCGGGTGTGCTCGGGGTTGAGCCACCAGGCGTGCCGGGCTTCGTACACCAGTTGCTGCACCGCCGGCAGTGACAGGTCGCTGTAGTTGGAGCGGGCGTCGCCGAGCACCAGCAGGCTCGAGCGCGGCGTCAGCGCATCGCCGTACTGCTCGGCGAAGCGCTGGAAGGCCCGGCCGTAGTTGGTGCGGCCGAACATCGACGCCTGCTCCGCGCTGCGGGCCAGCTCCAGCATCGTGTCCACCGGGTCGGCACCCGGCCTGAAGTGGTGGGTCACCTCGGTGACGTCGTCGACGAAGGTGAACGCCCGCACCCGGGTGAACTGCTCGCGCAGAGCGAAGACCAGCATCAGGGTGAACTGCGCGAAGCTCGCCACCGACCCGCTGACGTCGCAGAGCACGACCAGCTCGGTGCGGCCAGGCCGGCGCGGCTTGTGCCGGGTCTCCAGCGGGACGCCCCCGGTGGAGATCGAGGCGCGCACCGTGCGCCGGAAGTCGAGCGCGCCCCGGCGCCGAGCGGCATGCTCACGAGTCAGCCGGGAGGCGAGCCGACGGGCCAGGGGGTGGATCTGGCGGCGCATCTCCTCCAGGTCGGCCTTACGGGCGGAGACGAACTCACGGTTCTCGATCGAGGGGCGTACGGCGTGGCGGGCCACGTGGTCCGCGCCCTTCTCCTCCGCGATCCGGCGCCGCGCGTCGGACTCGGCGAGTCGCGTGAAGGACTCGACCCGGCGCTGCACCCGGCGTCGTACCGACGGCTCGTCCTCGGGCACTCCGGCGAGGAGCCCCTGCACGATCTGGTCGACCAGCGACGCGGCGTTGATCCGGTGCAGCGTCGTGTACGCCGACCACGACGAGAGCCCGGGGGCTCGTCCGCGCATCGACCCGAACCGGCCGATCCCCTCCCGGGCCAGCAGCTCCAGCGCTGCCTGGTCTCCCGACTCCAGGGCCTGCGCCAACCGCTCCCGGAAGTCGGCGAGATCCTCGGGCCCATCGGATAGTCCGGTCCGATCGGCATCCGTTCTCGGCGTGTCGTCCTGCGTTTTGAACCGGACTATCCCCTCACCGAGCAGCGCCGGGAAGTACAGGTCGAAGATGATGTCGAAGCTCTCCCGGTGGGTCTCCCGCTTGACCAGGGTCGCCGCGTAGCCGGCCCGCAGCGCCTCCCGGTCGAGCAGCGGCAGCCTGCTGACCGCGCGCACCGCGTCGAGATCCTCGGCCAGCGACACGGGGAGCCCCGCGGCGCGGAGCGCCTCGACGAACTCGATGTGCCGGTCCAGCAGTCCGCTCATGAAAGCCTCAGCCCCGGATCAGCTTCTGGCCAGCCGCAGCTCGCGGACCGCGCGTTCCTGGTCGGACACGTGCTTGAGCACCACACCGAGGGTGCGGTGCGCCAGCGCCGGGTCCAGGTGGCTGGCGTCCAGCGCGAGCAGGGTGCGCGCCCAGTCGATCGACTCGGCGATGCTCGGGGCCTTCTTCAGGTCCAGCTCGCGCAGCCGGCCGACCATCTCGACCAGCTGGTCGGCGAGCCGCTCGGAGATCTCGGGCACCCGGCCCAGCACGATCGCCTTCTCACGGTCGGCGTCGGGGTAGTCGAGGTGGAGGTAGAGGCAGCGCCGCTTGACCGCCTCGGAGAGCTCCCGGGCGGCGTTGGAGGTGAGCACCACGTAGGGCCGTCGTACGGCGACCACGGTGCCGAGCTCGGGGATCGTGACCTGGAAGTCGCTGAGCACCTCCAGCAGCAGCGCCTCGACCTCGACATCGGTCTTGTCCACCTCGTCGATCAGCAGCACGGTCGGGTCCTCACGCCGGATCGCGGTCAGCAACGGCCGGGTCAGCAGGAACTCGTCGGTGAAGATGTCGTCGTGGGTCTGCTCCCAGTCGAACGCAGCCTCTCCCGACGGCTGGGCCTGGATTCTCAACAGCTGCTTGCGGTAGTTCCACTCGTAGAGCGCCCGCGCCTCGTCCAGGCCCTCGTAGCACTGCAGCCGCACCAGGTCGGCCCCGGTAGCCGCGGCGACCGCCTTGGCCAGCTCGGTCTTTCCCACCCCCGCGGGCCCCTCGACCAGGAGCGGCTTGCCGAGCACGCCGGCGAGGTAGGCCGTGGTGGCTGTTGCGGAGTCGGTCAGGTAGCCGGTGTCGCCGAGCCGCTTGGCGGCGTCGTCCGGGCTGTCGAACCAGGTCATGGGGACAGTGTGCCGTTCCTCAGGGTGCGGTGACGAAGTCGGCCAGCAACGTGGTCAGCCGGTTGCTCTCCTGGAGCGACAACGGTCCGACTCTTACGTCGAGCGTCTCGCTCGCCACCTTCCGGGCACGGTCGAGCAGCGCGGAGGTCCCGGTTAGCAGGTGCAGCACCTGCGTACGCCGGTCGGTCTCCAGCCGGCGCCGCTCGACCAGGCCACGGCGCTCGAGGTCGTCGACGATCTGCACCACGCTGGCCCCACTCACCCCGAGGTTCCGGCCGAGCTCGGCCTGCGAGACGGGCCCGAGGGCGGCGAGCGTGGTCAGCGCACCGTAGTGGCGGGGCTCGATGCCGAACGGCGCCAACGCCGCCAGGAAGTCGCGGTGCATCCGGAAGTGCGTGCGGGTCACCAGGAACGCGATGCTGTCCCGTAACGGCTCGGGGGTGTCCGGGGCGAGCTCCGGCTCGACGACCCGGAACAGCAGCCCGCGGAGCTCCTCACGCTCGTCGAGGCCGAACCCCGCGGTGATCGCGTCCTCGACGTCCTCCGCGTGTCGGCGCCATCGTCGCGCGGCCGCCGCGCCTTCGGGTGTCCGCGTCAGCGCGTAGGAGCGCCGGTCGTCGGGGTTGCGCGCCCGACGGACCAGACCCTGCTCGGAGAGGCCGCCGGCCACCTTGCCCATCGTGGTCCGGCTGACGCTGACTGTGTCGGCCAGCGCCTGCTGCGAGCGGGTGACCCCGCCGGCCAGCGCGAGAAGTACGGCGTAGGCATGGATGTCGACGCCGGCAGGCAGCACCTCGGCGAGTGCGACGGACACCCGGGCGTGTGCCCGCCAGACCAGGTGACCCTGGGACTGCGCGAGCTCGGGTAGCAGGGTGCGGCTGGACGCCGCTTCCGGAGAGTGGCCCACAGGGGTATCGTACCTCGGGTAATCATTAAGCATCTGATGATTCAGCACTTGACGAACACGCAGAAGGAGAGCCGATGGCTGCGAAGTGGTGGACCCTGGTCGCGGTCTGCACCGGGGTGTTCATGCTGCTGCTGGACATCACGATCGTCAACGTCGCGCTGCCCGACATCCAGTCGCAGCTGCACGCCTCGTTGTCCGACCTGCAGTGGGTGATCGACGCCTACGCGCTGAGCCTGGCCTCCTTGCTGCTGACCGCCGGTTCGCTGGCCGACCTGTTCGGACGCAGAAGGGTCTTCGTCGTCGGCACCGTGCTGTTCACTCTCGGGTCGTTGCTGTGCGGCAGCGCGCCGACCATCTTGTTCCTGACGATCTCGCGGGCGGCCCAGGGCATCGGCGGCGCGGCGATGTTCGCCACCGCCCTCGCCCTGCTGGCCAGCGCCTTCCACGGCAAGGACCGCGGGGTCGCGTTCGGTGCGTTCGGCGCCACCACCGGCGTCGCGGTCGCGATCGGGCCGGTGCTGGGCGGCGTACTCACCAGCGGCCTGTCCTGGCGCTGGATCTTCTTCGTCAACGTGCCGATCTGTCTGGTCGCACTTACCGTCTCGCTGCTCAAGGTCGAGGAGTCCCGGGACCCCGACGCCGGCAGCCCCGACTGGTTGGGGTTCGTGACCTTCAGCGGCGGCCTCGGGCTGCTCGTCCTCGGCCTGATCCGGGCCGGCGCCGACGGGTGGGGGGCGGGCGAAGTGCGCTGGAGCCTGGGCGGCTGCGTCGCGCTGCTCGCGACCTTCGTGGTCACCCAGCTCGTGCAACGACGCCCGATGTTCGACCTCACCCTGCTGCGCAAGCCCACCTTCGTGGGTGGCCTGATCGCCGCCTTCGGGGTGTCCGCGTCGGTCTTCTCGCTGCTCGCCTACCTGGTGATCTACGTGCAGAACGTGCTCGGGTACTCCGCGGTCGGCACCGGCGTCCGGTTCCTGTTCCTGTCCGGAGCCTCCTTCTTCGCCGCCACCCTGGCGGGGCGACTGACCAACCACGTGCCCGCCAAGTGGCTGATCGGGCCCGGCTTCCTGGTGCTCGGCGTCGGGCTGGTGCTGCTGCTCGGCATCGACCCGGGCTCGTCCTGGACCCACCTGATCCCCGGCCTGACGGTGTCTGGTGTCGGGGTCGGTCTGATCAACGTGCCGCTCGCCTCGACGGCGGTCGGCGTGGTCGAGCAGAACCGCGCCGGGATGGCGTCGGGGGTGAACTCGACGTTCCGCCAGGTCGGCATCGCCACCGGCATCGCAGCCCTCGGGTCGATCTTCAGCAACCAGATCGCCAGCGGTCTCGCGGCTCGGCTTCAGCACGCTCCGGCCGGCACCGACCCCTCCCGGCTCGCGAACGCCATCACCGGCGGCCAGCTGAAGCGGGTGCTCGCCGACCCCAGCCTGAGCGATGCTGCCCGACAGGCGATCGGCCGGGCCGCGACCGCGAGCTACGTCGACGCGCTGAACCACATCATCACGATCGCCGCGGTGATCGCCTTCGCGGCCGCGATCCTGTGCCTGGCGCTCATCCGCCAGAAGGACTTCGTGTTCCACACCGGCACCCCCGCCGAAGCGCCGAACCCCGAACAGCACGGCGGCGCCCACGCGGCGGGAGCACACGCGGGCTGAGCCCGGCATGTCGGTGTCGTCGGGAGGCGGGAACAGCGAGCCCACCGGATCGGTTGGACCCGTCGTCCGCCCGCGGTCCGAGGAGAATGCATGTCGAAGCTGTTCGAACCACTGACCCTGCGCTCGCTGACCGTGCGGAACCGGGTCTGGCTCGCACCGATGTGCCAGTACTCCGCGGTGGACGGGGTGCCCGGCGACTGGCACCTGGTGCACCTGGGCGCCCGGGCCACCGGGGGCTTCGGCCTGATCCTGACCGAGGCAGCCGCAGTCACCGCAGAGGGCCGGATCTCCCCTCAGGACGCGGGCATCTGGAACGACGAGCAGGCCGAGGCCTGGCGCCGGATCGTGGAGTTCGTGCACAGCCAGGGTGCGTCCATCGGCACCCAGCTGGCGCACGCCGGCCGCAAGGCCTCGACGTACCGGCCCTGGGCGGAAGCTGCCGGCACCATCCCTCCCGACGAGGGAGGCTGGACCGCTGTGGCGCCTTCGGCCGTCGCCTTCGACGGGTACGCCGTGCCGGACGCGCTGTCCACCGACCAGATCGCCGACGTGGTCCGTGCGTTCGCCGAGGCGGCCACCCGCGCGGTCGAGGTCGGCTTCGACACCGTGGAGCTGCACGCCGCCCACGGCTACCTGCTGCACGAGTTCCTCTCGCCGTTGTCGAACCAGCGCACCGACGAGTACGGCGGTTCCTTCGAGAACCGGGTCCGGTTGTCGCTGGAGACCGTCGACGCCGTACGTGCCGCAATGCCCGACACCATGCCGCTCCTGGTCCGGATCTCCGGCACCGACTGGATCCAAGGTGGCTGGGACCTGGAGCAGAGCATCCGGCTGGCCAGGCTGCTGCGCGACCACGGCGTCGACCTGGTCGATGCCTCGTCGGGTGGCAACGCCAGGGCATCCATCCCGGTCGGTCCGGGCTACCAGGTCCCACTCTCCGCCGGCATCCGGTCGGCCGGGGTCCCGAGCGGCGCGGTCGGCCTGATCACCGAGCCCGAGCAGGCCGAGAAGGTGCTGGCCAACGGCGAGGCAGACGTGGTGCTCCTCGCCCGAGCGGCGCTGCGCGAACCGTCTTGGCCGTTGCGCGCGGCCCACGAGCTCGGTGTGCCGGACCGCGAAGCCGGCTGGCCGGACCAGTACACCCGGGGCGTCTGGCGCGACTGACACACGATGGTGATTGCCGATCCGCCACGCCGCAGCCACCACTGCATCTAGGCTCCGTTCCTGCCAGCGAGAGGTGAGCCGCGAATGAACACGCCGGGCAGCACGAGGGCGGACGACCCGTCGTTCGACCGGTATGCCCGGATGGTCCAGCGCTACCTCGAGGTACCCATCGCACTGGTCACGCTGGTCCTGGAGGACCGTCAGGTCTTCACCGGCGCGTCCGGGCTTGCCGAGCCCCTTGCCACCACCCGCGAGACCCCGCTCTCGCACTCGTTCTGTCGATACGTCGTGGACGACGAGGCACCCCTGATCATCGAAGACGCGCGTCGCGACGACCGACTCCGGGACAACCCGTCGATCCCGGAGCACGGCGTGATCGCCTACGCCGGGTGGCCGCTGATCGACGAGCAGGGTCGCACCGTGGGGTCGCTGTGCGCCATGGACACGGAACCTCGGGGCTGGACCCGGGAGGACCTCGATGCGCTCGAGGACCTGGCCGACGCCTGCTCGGCGGAGCTGATGTACCGCAACGGCAAGCTCCTGGCCGAGGAACAGGCCGAGCGCGACCGCGACATGTCCCACCGCAGCCAAGCGCTGCTCGCGCTCAGCGAGGGCCTCTCGGCGACCCGGACCCTCGACGACATCGCGCGTGCGGTCGAACACGTCGCGGTGCAGAACCTCGGCTGTCTGCACGCCGGGATCTGGCTGCGCCAGCCGGACCCAGGAGGCGCCGACACCTTGCGCTACATCGCCGAAGCCGCGAACAGCTGGTCATCCTCGGCCCGCAACGCCGACCTCGCCCTGGACGGCACGAACCCGATCGGCGAGACGATGACCAGCGGCCGGCCGCAGTACTTCCCCGACTGCGCCACCCAGAACCTGCGCTACCCACGCGCCGACGTGACCACACAGGTGGGTGAAGCGCGTGCCTTCATGCCGTTGTCGCTGGACCGGGTGTTCGGCACGCTGGTCCTGGTCTGGCCGGACGCGCGCGACATCTCCGCCGAGCAGCGAATCACCATCGAGGCGCTCACGTCGTACGTCGCCCAGGCGGTGCAGCGGGCACTTCTCTTCCGGGACCGTGAGAACGCCTCACTGATCTTGCAGAGCGCGATGCTGACCCGACTGCCGACCTCCCACGGTATGGAGCTCACCGCCCGCTACCAGCCGGCGGCGGCGCATGACCGGGTCGGCGGTGACTGGTACGACGCCGTGGTGATGCCGTCCGGTGAGACGAACCTGATGATCGGCGACGTCGCCGGCCACGACATCGCGGCCGCGGCCGTGATGGGCGAGCTGCGCAGCATGCTTCGCGCGTTCGCTTGGGCACACGACGACGACGGCCCGGCCGACAATGTCACACGCCTCGACCGTGCGATGGCGGGTTTCGGGATCGGGCGCTTCGCCAGTCTGGTCTTCGCCCGCATCGACCCCGCGGACGGCACCGGGCATCGCACCATGCACTGGACCAACGCCGGACACTTCCCGCCGTTGCTGGTGCAGCCCGACGGCAACCCGGAGCTGCTCGGGGACGGCGACACCGTCGACGTCGTCCTGGGTGTGGGGTACGAGGGACGACGGCACGACCGGACGACGACGCTCCCGGCCGGCTCGACCCTGCTGCTCTACACCGACGGACTGATCGAGCGCCGTGGGGAGAGCATCGACATCGGCCTCGCGCGGCTGCGTGAAGCCGCCGGAAGGCACCATGAGCTACGGCCCGACGCCTTCCTCGACGCCGTTGTCGAGGACCTCGTCGGCGACGTGCACGAGGACGACGTCGCCGTGCTCGCCGTCAGGTTCGGCTGACCCTGCGCGGCCGGATCAGCGAAGCCAGGTCCTCTGCTGAACCAGCCGGAGGGCGTTCCACCTGTCGCCGAGACCGAACGTGTGTCCGGCACCGATCGCGGCGAGCAGAACCAGCACCAGGGCATAGATGAGGTGGTCGTCCATGAACGGGTTGCTGGCGGGAGGAAGTACGGCCGACCACATCAGGACCAGCAGCAGGGCGCCGGCACAGGCGGCGAAGCGCATCGCAACGCCGAGCAGCAGCGCGGAGCCGATCGCGAGAAGGCCGACCATGAACAAGGTGTCGACCCACCACTGACCGGCGAGCTCGTGGTAGATGCCCTTGAGCGGGCCGGCTGTGGCGGACCCGAGGAAACCCTTGGTCGGGCTGCCGCCGTTGAGCCAGGAGGCGCTGCTCGCGGTCTCGTGGCCCAGGCCGAACGTCTTGTCCAGGAAGGCCCACAGGAACACCCAGCCGAGGCTGAGCCGGGCTGCGACCGCGACGTAGCGGGCGATCGAACCAGTGGACGACTCCGAGTTGGACGACTCCACCCGGCGTGCTGCGCCTTGGTCGTGGTGGATGGTAGCCATGGCATCTCCTCAGGTCGGTCTCGCTGGATCTTCTGGTTCCAGACTGGGCCCGCGACCACCGTCCACACAGAGTCCGAGGTCCGTGATCCTTCGGGACCTTGGTCCGTCTCGTGGCCCTCCAGGGGTGTACACAGAGCACATGAGCGACTCGAAGATGATCACCGTCTATCTGCTCGACGACCACGAGGTGGTGCGGCAGGGACTGCGCGCACTGCTGGAGGCTGCGGGTGACATCACGGTGGTGGGCGAGTCCGGCTCCGCCCGCGACGCGACCGCCCGGATCCCCGCACTCCGCCCCCAGGTTGCCGTGCTCGACGCGCGTCTTCCCGACGGGTCGGGCATCGAGGTGTGCCGGAGCGTGCGGGCGGTGGATCCGGCGATCAACGCCCTGATCCTGACGTCGTACGACGATGACGAGGCGCTGTTCGCCGCGATCATGGCTGGCGCGTCCGGCTATGTCCTGAAAGAGATCAAGGCCATGGACCTGGTATCCGCCGTACGACATGTGGCCGACGGTGGCTCGCTCATCGACCCCGCTCTGACGGCACGGGTGCTCGAACGGGTCCGCAACGGACCCTCGGAGGCGCCCGAGCTCGCCGGCCTGACCGAGCAGGAGCTCA
>JBBSVL010000028.1:0-15096 GCA_038233595.1 Propionibacteriales bacterium
GCAGCAGTCGCTGAGCACGGACGTTGTCGCCGGCGGTGACGACAGCGGGAAACCCCGGACCGTCCGCGGCGCTGGAGGAGAGCCCGTTGGAGAACATGTCGGGGATGACGATGAACCATTTCTCGGGGTCCAGGATCAGGTCGGGGCCGACGAGTTCGGCGAGGTCCTCGTGCGTGGCCGTGTAGCTGCAAGGGTGAACGATCACGTTGTCCTTGGCGGCGTTAAGGGTGCCGTGAGCCTGCCACGCGATCCGGGTGTCGCGGATGACGCCGCCGCGCTCCACCTCGGTGTCGCCCAGCTCGAGAACGCCCTCGATGACCGGCCAGCTGCTCACGAGCCAACTATGTCATCGACGGTTCGGCGGACGACGAGGAAGGCCACTTCCAGATCACGCCACCGCGGCGACTCCGATTCGCGGTATGACGCAGCTCTTGGAGTGCGCGGTGCAGCTGTCAGGTTGTTGAGCGCGCCTAGGTATGCTCAGCGGGTTGAGGATGCCCGTACGGCTCGGCGCTTGGCCCGGGCGCGGCGGAGCAGGTAGAGCGGGCTGGGTCGGACCCAGCCGAGCTGAAAGCCCTGGCCGAGATCGTCGTCCGCAGGCACTATGCAGGTAACCAACCTGGCTCATCTCACCCGCTCGGTGGCCCCCCTGGGGAACCCTGCGCGGCCGCCGACCGCCTCACGGTCCATCCCCGAGCCCACTTCGAGCGCGGCGAGACAGCGTCCACGTCGACCTGGTTAGCCTTCTCGCGCGCCACCATCTGCCAACCGACGGGACCACCACAGCGTCCGCGGCTGGATGATCCGCGGCCACGGGTCACGTCTGTCGCAACAAGACTCACGGATCTTCACCCCCGAGAAGGAAAAGTTGTAGAGCTTGCCAACAGGGAGACTCGCAACTTCGTCCCTGGTGTCGTAAGCAGCGGCGGCTTCTCCTCCGCCGAGCGATTTACAAGCCGATGACCGCGCCGTGCCCGAGCAACCAGGGGTTGCTCGCTTCACATGGTCCTGCCGAGTCATTGCTGTAGCCGGCTCAGGTTGGGGTAACCGCGATCGGAACCGACGGCGTCAGCAGTCCTCGTTTCACACACGACGAAGACGGGTGAGCCGGGTTCAGCGCTGGCGGTCCGCAGGGTTATGGGTCAGCCGCTGCTTTCAACATCCGCATGGCAGCGGCGTCGGAACTGCGGGTGTTTTCGGGGCTTGGACGAATCACGCGCGCCGGACATCACTTGAAGGTCGATCTCAGTGACTCGATCGCGGTGTGCCGCGGCGTCCACCCGAGCTGGGTCTTTGCCTTGGTCGTGTCCATGATTGCCGGGTGACTCATGGCTTCAACCCACTGTGCTCCCGAGGGTAGGTAGGGCAGTTTCGCGACGGCTCGGGCCACCGCAGCAACGGGCCCGCCAGGGACCCGCACGGCTCGGAGGCCAAGCTCCCGGGCCACGTCGACGCTGGTGATCACGTCGTCGGCGGCGATGTTGTATGCCCCAGGCGGACCGGCGCCGACAAGACACAGGCGCAGCGCCTCGGCCACGTCTTCCTGATGGATGAGCTGGAGCGGGAGGTCCGGCACGAGAGCCGGCACCCCCGGGGAGCGCCGCAGCGCCACGCCCACCCCTCGCGCGAATGGCGCGAGCACCGAGGGGATGCTGATCTTGGCGCCGAGCGCGTCGGGGCCAAGGACGATCGGTGGTCGCAGCAGGTAGAGCGCGGTCTGCGGGTGCGCTGCAGCCTCCTGCTGAAGCAGGTGCTCGAGTTCTGCCTTCTCCTGGGCGTAGAACAGGCAGTCGGCAGGTCGGGTTGCCCAGTCCTCACTGATACCGATCGGGTTGTCGCGATGGAATCCGTAGGCCGCGACCGACGACGCGTAGACGAATCTCTTCGCCCCGACTGTGGCCGCAGCGCGGAAAGCGTTCAGCGTGCCCTCGACGTTGATAGCCCGCGTCGTCTCCCTGCGGCCGCCCAGGATCAGGAAGGCCAGGTGCACGACCACGTCGACCCCCTCGAACGAGGTCCGTAGTGCGTCAGCGTCGCGAACGTCACCGCGGCGGTACTCCATCTTCGTCCAGCCGCGTTCCGCAGGATCGAACGACCGCCGAGCAATGCCGATGACACGATCGACCTGATCGTCGCTCTGGAGTAGGGGCATCAGAGCGAGCCCGAAGGTTCCGGTAGGCCCCGTGACTGCCACTGTGAGTCCCGCAGCGTCCGCCATTGGTCCACTCTAGTCGCGCTCATTTGCCTCAACTGCACGCCGAGTCGAGCCTACGGAGGCCTGACCAACATGTGCCGGTGGGCGTAGCGGTCCCGGGCCAACGCCTCGAGCGACGGGCGAGGTCGATCACCGAATGTGAACTCCTGAGATGGTGCGGGTGATGACGAGGCGCTGGATTTCCGAGGTTCCCTCGAAGATCGTGTAGATCTTCGCGTCACGCGCCATCCGTTCGACGGGCCGGGGCCTTCCGTTCCGGGGGGACCGCGCTGGCCAACGTCGCACGGACCGTGCGGCGGTGCACCCCATGCCGGTCGGCCAACGCGACGAGCCTTCGAGGGTGGGCCAAGTCAGACCGTCACAGTGGCGCCAGATCAGACTGACAGGATCATCGAAAGCAACCGCATCATCACCGTGGCATGAGAATCCAAGGAATCTCGACTACGTGGAGCCCGGGACACGCCAGAGCCTCGCCGAAACCCGGGATTCAGATCGAAGTAACCCGCTACAGGTGCTGCCATAGCAGCCGGGGGCGACGTAGCCTCCACGACGAGAAGGTGGAGGCGATGAGGCGACAGCAAATCGTGGCTGCGGCGGTGTTCCTCGCCGTCTTGTTCCTGGCGGGTTGCAGTCGGCCCGGGTCGTCGGGGGTGAGCGCGCCCAGCCCGGACCGATCATCGCCCGAGTCGCCGGGCACCTCTGCCATGGGGACCCCGACACCCACCACGTCTGCGAGCCCGAACTGCACGAACGCGACCGTGGTAGCCGGTTGGTCCGTGCGCCGCCGGGCCGCCCAGGTGGTCACCGTGCCCGTCTTGGACTTCAACCTCACCGCGGTCTCCGCAGAGGTCCGTGACGGGGCGGGAGGGGTGCTCTTCCTCGGCAACGTCGCACCACCCGACGACCTCGCCCAGCAGATCCGCAACATCGTGCACTCCTCCCCGGGTCGTCCATTGGTGATGGTCGACCAGGAGGGCGGCGGCGTCCAGCGGCTGGGTGGTGCGGTCACCTCTATGCCCTGGCCGAGGGGCATGGCAGCGACGATGTCCCCGGCTGCCGTGCGCGCACTCGCGGCCAGGGTCGGACGACAGATGAAGGCTCTGGGAGTGACCGTCGACCTCGCCCCCGTCGTCGACGTCGATGGGCGGCCCGGCCCGACTCTGTCTAACCCCGACGGCGCCCGATCTTTCAGTGCCGACCCGACCCGCGCGGCGACGTACGCCATCGCATTCATGCACGGGTTGCGCGACGTGGGGGTTCTCCCCGTGCTCAAGCACTTTCCCGGGCTTGGCGGCTCCACCACCAACACCGACCTAGGACCTGCCGCGACCGAGCCGCTGCAAACGCTGCGTCGCGCTGGGTTGGTGCCGTTCCGCAGGGCTATCTCGGCCAGAGCCCCAGCAATCATGATGTCCAACGCGTCCGTGCCCGGCCTGACCGACCGCCCGGCCTCGCTGTCCGGTGCCGCGATCACCGGGCTGCTTCGCCGCCGCCTTCACTTCCACGGCCTCGTGCTCACCGACAGCCTCTCGGCCGGCGCGGTGACGACGGCGGTCGGGTCCCTGCCCGAAGCGGCAGTCGACGCCATCCGCTCCGGAGCTGACCTGGTGCTCTTCGGGTCGACGCTCAATGCTCACGAGCTCGCGCTGCTGAGCCAGGCGAACCTACGCCGCTCCTTCTCCGCCATCGTCACGGAGATCATCGGGGCGACGCGGACCGGTCGACTCCCCCAGCGCAGGCTCAACGCCGCGGCCACGGCTGTCGTCGACGCGGCCGGCTTGAGGCTGTGCGGTTGAACCCGCCCTCGGCCGAGTGACCAACACCACCCACGCGAGATCGACGACCAGGTCGGCCATCTGTTCAAGCATCGGTACTTGGGGGTCGAGGGGGCGAGTCCTGATGGTGCCCTTGGCTCCGTCGCGCTCAGGGGACCCCAGTCGGCCGAGCCGAAGAACGAGGTCCCTGCTGGGCCTCCGGTTCGCCGACGCCCCAAGCTCAGTGACCCGGTACCGGTGCGTTTGGCCTGTCGACCTGGTTCCTGATCCGCGCGACGTCCGATGGTGGTGCCGCCCGTTCTCCTTCCAAGTACGGGGTCGCCCGGTGCGATGACACCGTCCTCGACGGACCTCACCGGCTTGGTCCGTGCCGCCCGGTGTCTCGGTTTTGTTGGTGGAGCCAGTCGCTGACGTCGTGGTGCCAGTAGCGGACGCCGCGGCCGACGCGGAAGCTGTGTGGTCCGGTGCGTGGTCGGTGTGATGGGCGGGGCGGGTTCGTTGGGTCGGCCAACCACCCCTACCCACCCCCAGCGCAAGTCCCATAATCGACGAACCATGGGTCACGGAAATCACCGCCGGTGGTTCAGGGCTGAACCCGCGGTGCCACCGACACCCGGTCAGGAACCGGGCGCGGTCCACTCGGTCGCCTTCGGCGATGAGAGCGCGATCAGCATCAAGATCGCGACCATCGCACCCAGGGTGTGCCCTGTTCGCAGGTCCGCCGCGTCGTACGCCAGCGCGCCGATGTGGGTGATCCCGACGAACGCGGACATGACGAGCAGCACCCGCCGGGCCAGGGCATTGTGCGCGAACATCAAGAAGGCCATCACCGCGACCACCACTGACCCGGTCAGAGTCAGGACGCTCAGGGCGCGGTCGGTGTCGGCGGCTGACCAGGACTGCGCGGTCGACCAGACCACGAACGGGATCACCAGCAGGTTGGTCAGTGCCGGCAACCAGACCTGCAGCGGAACGCCGCTGGATGGCTGGGGTCTCAGGTCGGGGGCGTCCGTATCGGGCTCCACCGCCGTGACGTCGAGGATCGGCAGGTCACCGTCGGTGTAGACGCTGTCACCGCCGCCGTTGCGGGAGTGGTAGCTGGTGGTGAAGTCACGCAACACGTCGACGGTGACGGCCGGCTCAGCCCGACTGACGGTGTCCACGATGTAGTCCCGCTCCATGTCGATGTCGGCGTCGATCTTGTGGGTGATCTGGAGGGTGAACAGCGAGAGGCCGACCCTGCGGTCGTAGGTCCCTGCGGCCAGCCAGCCGACGTACGCACCGCCGGGGAGGGGCCAGCCCTGCGGCGTACGCCAGAATCGAACGTGGTGCCTTTGGGCGGCATTGCCTTCAACCTCCTGCTGGAAGGCGGCGTCCTGACTGCGATCGAAGAGCAACAGGGGGCTGACGGGTGCCTCCGGGTAGCTCCGTCCGGTCAGGGTCGACCGGACGATACCGATCGAGCTGCGCAGCGTCACCGGGTCGGCGCGGATCCAGCCGGCTCTCCGCATGGCTGTGGCCAACTGTTCCCCGGATCCCCGGACCGCCAGATTGAGAGGATCGCCGAGAAGTCCATCGCTGGTCCGGGTGCGGCCGATGAAGTAGTCGGGGACGTAGATGGCGGTCATCATCCGGTTCAACCGCGGCAGCGCCAGATAGGCCAGGACAGCCCACATCAAGATGAGCGCGACAAGGCCGGACCAGCTCAGGCTCGGGGGGACGATGACCAGCACGACGGCCACCCACACCGCTCCCAGAGTCCCGAGTCCGAAGAACACCTTGTCGTAGACCCGGATCCGGGCCTCTCGGGTCACGGGGGTGTCGAACACCTTCTCCGGGAGCGCATCGGGCTGGGAGGAGCGCGACATGTCGGAAGTATGCCAGTGGTCCCCCGGAGTTCCGTTCGACCGGAGGCGTCGGTGGCTTGCCTTCGACCGACGCCTCTACTTGCGGGACAGCACGCCAAAACGGCCCCACCGCGCCGGTCAACGGGCGCGGTGCCGCGGGAACTCGACCACCTGCTGGAACGTCGGGCGGTTCTGCCAGTCCAGGTTCGGCTGTCCGACAATGCCCAGCGGTCGCAGGATGATCGCGTCGTACTCCGGCATCGTCTGGCCGGCAGCGTGCGAGGCGGTGGAGTCGGTCCAGGAAGACACGGCACTGCTGCCGTTCGCCTTGACCAGCGCGTCGTAGGTCTTCTTCAAGGCCTGGTCGACCGCGCGGTGGCACGTCGAGGGGCCACCGTGGCACTCGTGCCTGGTCAGCACCTTGCCGAAGCCGTCGGCCGGGTGCCGGCCCATCAGCTGCTGGAACGTCGACATCAGGTAGCCCTCGTAGCCACCGTCGTAGGCCGACCCGAGGTGTGAGTCGCCGGAGTTCGGCGTGTTCACCCACTGCATCGGCAGCTTGGCGTAGCCGGGCAAGGTCGCCCCTCCGTTGGAGGTCACGCCTGCCGCTCCGCCGCTGGCGAGGATCGGGTCGTAGAACGCCCGGATCAGGTTGGGCACCAGCTCGTCGGAGATGGCGACGGCTGCGTGGTCGGCGTACTGCGTGTCACCATGTTTGGCCTTGATGCGGTGCGAGCCTCGGGTCTGCCAGGACCTCAGCTGCGACAGCATGGCCTTCACGCCCGCCGACTCGTGGCGCTTGCCGACGTACTTGAGGATCAGGTTGTTGAGGGTGACCCCGTCGAGGTCCTGGCTGGCGGCGGTCTCCATCGCCTTGACCACGTCTGAGCGCTCGACGCCGCGGGGGTGTGCCGCGATCTGCTTGCGCAGCTGCTTGTCGAGCATCAACGAGCGGAAGCTCTGACCGTAGGCGTACTCACCGTCGGTCGCGAAGCCCGGTGCGGGCTTGTTGTTCCAGCTGATGAAGTAGCCCCGCTTCGGGTTGATCTCGTGCGGGTGCTGGGCGTAGGAGAGATAGCCACGCCACTCGGCCTTCCCGGTGCCCCAGGTCGGCAGGGTCGGGTCGACTGCCGGGTTGCGCACCGGGTCCCGGCCGCTGACGTAGTAGCCGGTGTCGCGGTTGTCGGCGTAGAACCAGTTGAAGGTGAAGGAGATCTTGCCTGCGGACTTCATCCAGCTGGCCGCGTCGTGGGTCAGGTGCGGGTTGGCGAAGCCGAGGAACCCGACGACCGAGTCGATGTCGTGGTTGTACGTCGAACGCTGCTGGACGATCGCGACCGGCTTGCCCTTGACCGTGGTCCAGCCCTGCACGACCCCGTGCCGGGTCTTGTAGATGCTGTGCTTGAGCATCGCCGGCGCGCCGGCGCCACTGGCCTTCGGCAATGCCGTCTCGTCGAACTCCTCGTGCTTCATGGCGATGCACTTGCCCTTGAAGACGTATGACCTGCCGTTCGCCGCCGGCGCTCCGCCCGAGGGGTTGCAGATCTTCTCCACCCGCATGTCGATCAGGTCGCTGCCGGCCGACGTGGCGGACCAGGCGTAGTCCTTGCCGCGACCGAGCTCGACCAGCCCGGTGCCCGGGAAGGAGGCGCCCTCGGCGGCGATGTTCGGGGAGTGGATGTCGATGACGCTGAGGATCTGTGGCGCGAAGTACGACACCTGCGGGCCGAACACCGCGATCGGGTGGCCCGACCTGGTCCGGGAGCCGTTGACCACCAGCGCGTTGCTCATGTGGGAGGGCATCGCCTTGAGCGCACCAATGATGTTCAGTGCCGTCTGGTCGCGGGTGGTGCCCTGCTTGTCCAGCGGAAGACCCGGCAGTGTCGGCGGCGCGGGCGACGTCGGTGGCGCGGTCGCACCCGACCCGTTGCCACAGCCCGGCGCAGTGCCCTGCGGGCCACCCGTGAGCGCGCCCGAGTCGGGCATCGCGGTCAGGGTCTTGTCCTGCTTCTTGATGCGCACGTCGTAGCGGTAGGTCTTGTCGGTGATCGTGGTCGGCGCCAGCGGGTCGTTCTGGTGGTTCAGGTCGCGATATGCGCTCAGCCCCGGCTTCGTGCCGTACTTGCGCTGCAGGAAGGTCAGCAGGTGCGCATTGTCGACCTCGGAGCCCCCGCCGCGGCCGAAGATGCCGCCGATCAGACCGGCGATCGAGACCACGTCGGCCTCGGTCCACTTCCTCGGCACGGCCTGGTCGGGCGCTCCCGCGACGTAGTCGGCCGGCAGCTTGTTCGAGTCGGTGCGGGTGGCGTCGATGTAGGCGTTCACGCCTTCGACGTAGGACTCGATAGCCTTCTTGGCCTGCACGCCCTGGGCGCCGTACCGCTTGGGCAGGGCGTCGACCTGGGCCTTGGCCTGGGCCGGGGTGTACGGCGAGAGCAGCAGCTGGTCGTGGTCCATCTGCTCGAACTGGCAGGAGGCACCGAGGAACGAGGAGAGCGTGCCCGCGCCGTAGTGGCGCAGCACGTCCATCAGGAAGAGCCGGTCCTCGGCCTGGGCGTAGCCGGCTCCGAAGGCCGCTGCGGCGTCGGTCTTCCCGTAGACGTGGGGCATGTCGTGCTTGTCGCGGTAGATCGTGACGCCCGTTCCCGGGGTCTCGGTCCGGGTCACGTCCGCGGGCTTGACCCCGAAGGACTCGTCGTTGAAGTAGCGGGACAGCTTGGCGTTGGTCAGCGACTTGGTGCCGTAGAGCAGGTTGGCGTACTGCGAGAGCTGGTCGTCGCTGGCCGCGGGCCGCTGTTTGGTGGTCTCGAACTTCAGCGCGTCGTCCGCGTTGACCAGACCGTTCTCGCCGGGCGGCAACACGTACATCGCCTGCCCATCGGCGTAGTCACCCTCGCGGTAATGACCCGGGCCGGCTTGCGCCACAGCCGGCGTACCCGTCCCGACAGCGACGGCGGCCAGCGCCACCGCACTGAGGACCGCGACCAGACCGTTGATTCTCCGCACCCGCATGTGGACCTCCACCTAGAACGTGTTCCAGGTAAGATAACGGCGGCAAGCCGCTGAGGTTACGGGCGGGTAACCAGAACCTGCCCATGACCGTTTCGGCCGCAACGACTCGTGCCTCTGGATGACCTCTGGGAGCATGCGGGAATGGCAGAGCCGGAGCTGGTCGTTGCGCGGAACCGGAAGGCGCGACACGACTACCACCTCGAGGACAGCTGGGAAGCGGGCATCGTCCTTCAGGGCAGCGAGGTGAAGGCTCTGCGCGCCGGCCGCGCGTCGCTCGTCGACGGCTTCGCCGAGGTCGACAGCGGCGAGGTGTGGCTGCACGGCGTCCACATCCCCCAGTACACGCAGGCCACCTGGACCAACCACGCCTCCCGCCGCAAGCGCAAGCTGCTCCTGCACCGCTCCGAGATCGACAAGATCGAGCGACGGGTCAACGAGCGCGGTCTGACCATCGTGCCGCTGTCCCTGTACTTCAAGGACGGTCGGGCCAAGGTCGAGATCGCCCTGGCCCGCGGGAAGAAGACCTGGGACAAGCGGCACGCCCTGGCCGAGCAACAGGCGACCCGCGAAGTGGAGCAGGCGGTAGGGCGGCGGCTCAAGGGGATCCGCGACTGAGCGCCGTCTGAGGACGGAGCGACCGTCTGAGGCTAGGGTTTCCCTCGTGACCCAGTCCGTACCCCTGCGCGTGGCCATCGCCAACGACTACGAGGTTGTCGTCCGGGGCCTCGCAACCATGCTCGAGCCGTTCCGCGACCGGGTGCTCATCGTCGAGATTGTCGCCGGAGTCCCGGCCACCGAAGACTGCGACATCGTCCTCTACGAGACCTTCGCAGCCCCCCAGGGCCACCACCTCGACCCCGCAGCCGTGTGCGGGGACTGGCGGGCGAGACGGCTGGTCGTCTACTCCTGGAACCTCGACCCGGAGCTCGTGGCCAGCACCCTGGCAGCCGGGGTGTCGGGCTACCTCTCCAAACAGCTCACCGCCGACGAGCTCGTCTGCTCCCTGGAGCGGATCCACAGCGGCGAGAAGGTGGTGTCCCCGACCCCGCCACCGGAGACGGTCGCCCTGGCGGCCGGCGACTGGCCCGGTCGCCAGGCCGGCCTCACCGAACGCGAAGCAGAGATCATCGCGCTGATCACCCAGGGCCTCAGCAACGACCAGGTCGCCAGCCGGACCTTCCTGAGCATCAACACGGTGAAGTCCTACATCCGCACCAGCTACCGCAAGATGGGGGTCACCAGTCGCAGTCGCGCGGTCCTCTGGGGTCTCGACCACGGTTTCCGTCCCGACCATGTCCGGGTCCAGCGGCCCAACGACGGCGCCCCGACGTAGGTTCGAGTTCGCGGGCGGCACACTGGGGCCATGGACATCTTGCGAACGCCGGACGACAGGTTCAACGAGCTTCCCGGCTACCCCTACTCCCCCGCGTACGCCGACGTACCCGACCAGGACGGTGGCACGCTCCGGATGGCCTACGTCGACACCGGGCCGGCAACGGGGCCGGTGTGCCTGCTGCTCCACGGCGAGCCGAGCTGGGGCTTCCTCTACCGCAAGGTGATGCTGCCTCTGGTCGCGGCCGGAGTGCGCTGCGTCGTACCCGACCTGGTTGGTTTCGGGCGCAGCGACAAGCCGGCCGACCCGACCGACCACAGCTATGCCCGGCACGTCGAGTGGGTGCGCAGCCTGGTCTTCGACGCTCTCGACCTGACGGACGTCACCCTGGTCGGCCAGGACTGGGGCGGCCTGATCGGGCTGCGGCTCGCTGGAGAGCATCCAGAGCGGTTCACCCGCATCGTCGCTGCCAACACCGGCCTGCCGACCGGAGACTTCGACATGCCGGAGATCTGGCACACCTTCCGGGAGGCCGTGCAGTCGGCCCCGACCCTGGACATCGGTCGGTTCGTGGCCTCCGGCTGCGTCAGTCCGCTGGACGCCGCGGTCGTGGCGGCGTACGACGCGCCCTTCCCCGACGAGTCCTTCAAGGCTGGCCCGCGGGCGATGCCCGGGCTGGTCCCGACCCGGCCCGACGACCCGGCCACCGAGGCGAACCGCGCGGCCTGGCAGACACTGACCCGTTCCGAGATGCCGTTCCTGGTCGCCTTCGGCGACGGTGACCCGATCACCGGGGCGATGGGCCCGATCCTGAAACGGTCGATGCCGGGCGCCGCCGGCCTGGAGCACCCGGTCATCGAGGGCGCCGGCCACTTCCTCCAGGAGGATGCGGGCGAGCGCCTCGGCGAGGTCGTGGCAGCCTTCATCCGCTGACCAAAGACTCCGCGCTCAGGCCTCGTCGTCCTCCGAGGCCGCCTCGTTGTGGGTGCCGGGCCGCGGAGCCCAGGGACGTTCGACGGAGGGACGTACGACGATCAACCGGTCGCCGCGGGCCAGCTGGGTCACGGCAGGGTCGAAGTAGCGGAACACCTTCTCGTCGCGCGCCACTGCGATCACCTGGTCGGGCAGCTGCTGGGGCTGCTTTCCGACCTCGGAGACGAGCAGCTCGCGCTCGGCCACCTCCAGACCCTCCCCGTAGGTCAGCAGGTCTTCCATCACGGTGCCCAGCGTGGGGCTGAGGGAGGCGATGCCCAGCAACCGGCCGACCGCGTCGGACGAGGTGACCACGGAGTCGGCGCCACTCTGCTTGACCAGCTCGACGTTGTCGGACTCACGCACGGCGGCCACGATGTAGGCATCGGGGTTGAGCTGGCGGACCGTGAGCGTGGACAGCACCGTGGAGTCGTCGCGGTCGGTGGTGATGATCACCTGGCGAGCCTGCTCCACACCTGCCCTGCGCAGCACCTCACGCCGGGTCGCGTCGCCTGCGACGACCGCCAGGCCGTCGGCATTGGCGTCCTCGAGGGCGGCGCTCCCCGGATCGACGACGACGATCTTCTTCTTGTCGATGTCGTTGCTCAACAACAGCTCGACGGCGCTGCGTCCCTTGGTGCCGTAACCGATCACGACGACGTGGTCAAACATCTGCTTCCTCCACCGGGCGACCCGGAACTGCTCGCGTCCCTGGGAGGCGAGGACCTCCAGGGTGGTGCCGATCAAGAGGACCAGGAAGCCGATCCTGGCCGGCGTAATCACGAAGGCATTGACAAGTCGGGCAGAGACCGAGGCCGGCGTGATGTCGCCGTAGCCGGTCGTGCTCAGGGTGACGGTCGTGTAGTAGATGGCGTCGAGCAGACCGACCTTGCCCGTGGGGTCGTTGCTGTCGACATAGCCGCCGCGGTCGACGTACACGATCGCCGCGGTGCCGGCCAGGATCGCGACTGCCACTCCCAGCCGGCGGACCATCACCAACCACGGAGAGTGCACGGCGGTCGGGAAGCGAACCATTCCCGACCCGTTCGCCGACTCAGCGCCCCCGGTGCGGAGCCGGCGGCTACTTGACGACATCGCCATAGATCGCGGTCGACGACTCGGGGACGGCATTGTCCTTGGCGAGCACCGAGACGAAGCGGAACCTGTCGCCCTTGCGTGGGGTGCGCGAAGCGCCTTGGGGGCTCCAGGTGCCGCACAGCTGGCCGTCCGCGGCAACACCGGACTGGCCCTTGACCCCGTCACCGCTGAGGCAGAGGCGGTCGGTCGAGGGCTGGTAGCTGGCCACGGTGGCCGTGCTGCGGTCCGGTGTGTTCGGACCGGCCACTGCTCCGACCAGGTAGCCACCCAGCAGGCACAACGCTCCGCCTGCAAGGAACACAGGCGTCGGCAGCGTCACGTTTCCCACGCGCCAAGCATGGCACGCGAGCGGCGCCCAACTGCGCCTCGGTCCTCGCCTCGCGGGTCGGGGCAGACGCCCGGCATCTCGTCGGCTCGGTCAGCGGCGGCGGAAGGTCAGCACCGTGGCCGAGGTGGACGTCAGGCACTCCTCTAGCGTGGTCCGGCCGTCCGGCCAGGTGCGCAGTGTGACCCAGTCGCCGGGCACCGGCGCCTGCGACCGGTCGTGCGCGACCCGGGCCAGCATCCGGCCGCTGTAGCTGGTTCGTCGTTCCCCTGCGTCGGTGAGCACCACCGCGACACCGGTCACGACGCGCACCACGCACCCCACCGGCTCCCGGGAGGCGACCCGCAGCGCAGTCATTGCCGTGGCGCCAGACGTGCATCGGGCGGTCGAGCACGGCGCCCTGGCGCCCGACGTCGAGACCTCACGCACCAAATCTACGTCGCAGCGGCCGTCGAAGCAGTTGGTTATTCACCAGACCGAAGCCGTGCGGGCTGCGGGTCGTCGTCGTCCGCGGCAGTGGCCGGCCCTTCCTCGAGGAGGTCGGTGCTGCCGGTGCCGGTGCGCCAGGGCAGCACGGAGTCGAGGTTCAGTCCGCGGACCAGCTCCAGCCGTGCGGTGGAGGTCTCCGACTGAGGCCACAGCTGGTCGAACGAGGCGTTGATGGCGGCCCCGATCAGGATCGCGATGGACAGCAGGTACATCCACAGCAGCACCGCGATCGGTGCCGCCAGCGGGCCGTAGATGGACGTCGACTCCTGCGCCGTACCGACCAGGACCAGGCGGAGCAGCGCCGAGCCGAAGACCCAGCAGACCAGCGTGAAGACGGCCCCCGGCAGGTTGAGCCGCCACTTCGTCCGGACCGGCACCGAAACGTGGTAAAGCGTGGCGAGGAAGCAGATGCAGAGCACGATCACGGTGGGCCAGTAGAGCGTGTCCAGGAACTGCAACCGTCCCGGGATCCAGGTGCGGACCAGGGTCGGGCCGGCCAGCACCAGCGGGATGCTGACCACTCCGGTGAACAGGCCCAAGGCGTAGAGCAGGAACGAGAGCATCCGGGTGCGGACGATGCCACGGTGGCCACCGAGGCCGTACATGATCGTGATCGTGTCCACGAAGACGTTCAACGCTCGGGAACCCGACCACAGTGCCAGCACGAAGCCGATCGACACGACGTCGTACCTGCCGCCGCCGAGGACGTCGTCCAGGGTGGGCCGGATGATGCTGCGCACCGTCTGCGGCGTGAGTGCCTGCTGCGCCAGGTTGAGAACGGCCCGTCGGACCTCGCTGACCTGGGTGTGACTGAAGCGGGCGAAGACGTAGCCGATCGAGCCGGCCAGCGCGAAGATCAGCGGCGGCAGGGACAGGACGGCGAAGAAGGCGGCCTCGGCTGCCAGGCCGGTCACTCGGTTGCGCATGCAGACCCGGACCGTGGACACGACCAGGCGCCACACAGCGTCACGGACGGCGCCCAGCGACAGCACCCGCGGGGGCACTGGAGTGCTGCCGCCCGCTGCCATGGAACTACGGTAAGGCCATGCCGACCGACAACCGGGTAGCCAGCAACCAGCCACCACCGCTAGTAGGGCACAACGTCGTGACCTCCGACGTCGCCCTGGTCGAGGCGGTCACCAGGCACGGTTCGGCCGACGTGGTTGCGGACATCGAGCCGATCGGCGCCGAGGCCGGCTCCGCGGAGGCCCGCGAGCACGGGATGCTGGCCAACGAGGTCCACCCGGAGCTGACACCGTACGACCGCTACGGCAACCGCATCGACGAGGTGCGCTTCCACCCGTCGTGGCACTGGCTGATGGAGCGTGGTGTCGGGCACGGGCTGCAGGCGGCGCCGTGGGAGTCGGACAAGCCGCACGCGCACGTGCGCAGGGCGGCCGGCTTCTTCGCCTGGTCCCAGACCGAGCCGGGCCATGGCTGCCCGCTCTCGATGACCTACGCGTCGGTCCCGGCGCTGCGGGTCGACGATGCGATCGCCAAGGAGTGGACGCCCAAGCTGGCTGCGCCTTCCTACGACTTCGGGCTGCGGCCGCTGGCGGAGAAGTCCGGCGTGCTGGCCGGGATGGGGATGACCGAGAAGCAGGGCGGCTCAGACGTCCGGGCGAACGTGACCGAGGCGCGAACGACCTCGGTCGACGGCGAGTACACGTTGCACGGGCACAAGTGGTTCACCTCCGCGCCGATGAACGACGTGTTCCTGGTGCTGGCCCACGCAGTCGGGGGGCTCACGTGCTTCCTGGTGCCCCGGGTTCTCCCCTCAGGTGAGCGCAACCGGCTGGCCGTCGTACGCCTCAAGGACAAGCTGGGCAACCGCTCCAACGCCTCCTCCGAGGTCGAGCTCGACGGAACCTGGGCGCAACGGCTGGGCGACGAGGGCCGTGGGGTGCGCACCATCATCGAGATGGTCGCCGCCACCAGACTGGACTGCGTGCTGGGCTCAGCCTCCCTGATGCGACACGCGCTGGCCGAGGCCTCCTGGCACGTCGCGCACCGCTCTGCCTTCGGCGGCC
>JBBSVL010000029.1:0-15039 GCA_038233595.1 Propionibacteriales bacterium
AGTGCCCCGACGACGAGGGTCGCGCCTCCGTCGAGGCCTTCATCCGCGGGGACGTCGAGCGCTGAGGAGCGAGGCGGACGTACGCCGAGTGCAGCGAGGTGTGCGGTAGCCGAGCCCCGGAGGCGCTCGACCATAGGTACCGAGCGCTGAGGAGCGAGGCGGACGTACGCCGAGTGCAGCGAGGTGTGCGGTAGCCGAGCCCCGGAGGCGCTCGACCATAGGTACCGAGCGCTGACCGCGGCAGGCGGCTGTCACTTCCTGAGACTCTGCTGAGAGAAAGCCCCCCGCGGCCATGGCCGCGGGGGGTGTTTCCCTCTTACTATGCGCGGATGAGTGATCAGCAGCCACCCCCGCCAGAGAACCCCTACGGCGCCCCGCCGTCACCGCCGCCAGCTCCGGCGTCGGGCTCGAGCCCGTACGGCGCCCCCGCGCAGGGCTACCAGCCCGCGCCGAACATGACCGCGCCGCCGACGGGTCCACAACCAGCTGGGTTGCTGGACCGCTTCGTGGCCCGGCTCGTCGACTTCATCCTGGTCACGATCGTCGACGTCATCATTGGCAGCGTGCTCATCGTCGGTGCCCTGATGAACTCCAGCGGCGGCTTCTACAACACCAACGCGAGCTACGGCGTCGCCGCCGTGTCCGCGATCGTCTCGACGCTGATCACCCTGGGCTATTTCACGTTCATGGAAGCCAGCCAGGGCAAGACCCTCGGCAAGATGCTGATGAAGCTGCACACGGAGGGGCCGAACGGCGGACTCCCCACCTACCGGGAGGCCTTCCTGCGCAACATCTGGGCCGGGCTCGGGATCCTGGGCATCGTCCCGATCATCGGCAGCCTGATCGGCGGGCTGGCCGAGATCGTTGCGGTGATCATGATCGCCATGGGCATCAACGGCGACCCGGTGCACCGCCAGGCGTTCCACGACAAGCTCGCGGGCGGCACCCGTGTGATCAAGGAAGGCTGAGCGCCCGTCAGCTGCCACTGGCCGAGTTCCCACGGTCTGAAGGTTTCTGCACACTCCCCCAGGTGTGTTCGGTGGGGGGAGCGTCGAGTTTCGTTCAGACCGTGGGAACTCGTCCGCCTACCCTTGCCTCGTGAGCGACCTGTTCTGCGCGGCGACTTTGGTGCTGGCCCGGCACGGCGAGACGTCCTACCTGGAGAACTGGTTCTCCGACGAGGGCGGCTGGTTGTCCCCGGAGGGCAGGGCGCAGGCGCGGGCGCTGGCGCGGCGGGTCTCCGGGCGGCGCATCGCGCGGATCTGGGCCAGTGACACCTCCCGCGCCGTACAGACCGCCGAGATCGTTGCCGCAGAGCTCGGCCTGACCGGCGGAAACGCGGTGGTCACCACCAAGGCGCTGCGCGAGGTGTACGTCGGATCGCTGGCCGGTGAGCCCTTCGACGTGCGGACCCTGCACGCGGTCACGGACCGGTGGTTCGACGGTGACCTGGCCGCCGGCTTCCCGGACGGCGAGTCCGGAGACGACGTGGTGGACCGCTACGGCGAGCAGCTGGCCGCGATCGCGGACGAGCACCGCGGGGAGACCGTGCTGGTGGTGGTGCACCAGACCGCGGCAGCCATCACCCTGGCGTCGAATGCGCAGAACCTGAGCCCGGCGTACGCGCGCGACCACCAGCTCGACCACGGCGCCGACGTCGAGCTGATGGTCGACGCCGACGGGTGGCGGGTGCTGCGGTGAGACTCAGCCGCCCAGGTCGGCCTTGATCCTGGCCAGTGTCTGTCGCATCCCGGCTCGCAGATCCTCGGTGAAGCCCTCTTGGCCGCCGAGCACGACCTTGGTCAGCTTCTCCGACACCGCACTGATCCCGTCGGGTGTCTCGCGCCGTTCGATGATCCGGGTGCCGGTGCCGCTGGGCTCCAGGGTGAAGCTCCAGATCGCGTAGTTGTCCGCGACCCGGAAGGCCAGCTTCTGGTTCGGCACGAACGCGACCACCTTCGCCTTGGTGGGCCAGAACAGCAGACCCTTACGGTTCAGGTTGCGGAAGCGCACTCCCTGCCGCGTCGTACCGCCCTTCACCCAGGTCTTGCGCACCTGCGGGCTCCAGCGCGGCATCCGGGTCAGGTCCGAGATCAGGGCCCAGACGGTCTCGGGGTCTACGGCGACCTCGATGGACTCCTCAAGGGGCGGGATCGTGTTCGTCGTCATGCAGCCCGACGCTAGAGGCACCCGCTGCCTCGAGGGGCGCGGGTCTCATCGGGGCCGATGTGTGTTCGGCCACAGACCTCGCCGGGTTCAGTCGCGCATCCGCGGCAGCACCTCGGCTGCGACCCGCTCGAGGGCGGCGACCGAGCCGGCGTACGGCGCCTCGGGGCGGGGCCAGTGGGTGATCACGTCGGTGAAGCCGAGCGTCGCCGCCCGGCCGGTCATCTCCTCGAACAGGTCCATGCTTTCCAGGGAGAACCGCGGCGACGAGTCGAGGTTGAGGTAGCGCGGGAAGCTGGTGTCCCGGGCCGCCTCGACGAGCGAGTCGTCGAGAATCCGGCTCGACGCCTCGAGTCCCGCGAACCAGTCGTCCAGCGTCTCTGCCCTGCCGCCCGTGGTGATCCAGCCGTCCCCGTTGCGGGCCGCGAAACGCAGTGACCTCGGCCCGTTGGCAGCGATCAGCAGGGGTACGTCGACCAGCGGCGGCAGGGTGCGTGCGTCGTTCGCGGAGAACCAGGTCCCCTCGGTGGTCACGTGGTCGCCGGTGCGCAGCGCGATCAGCAGCCCGGTGAACTCCTGGAAGCGGTCCACACGCTCCTTGGTCGTCAGGTCCGGACCTCCGAGGATCCGGGAGTCCAGGTCGCCACCGGTGCCGACTCCGAGGAGAAACCGGCCGCCCGAGATGTCGTCGAGTGCCTGGATGTCACGGTGGAAGGCGGCCGGGTGCCGGAAGTTCGGAGAGGAGACGAAGCTACCGAGCCGGATCGTCGAGGTGACCAGCGCGGCAGCGGCCAGGGTGGGCGTCGTACCGAACCACGGGGAGTCCGGGAGCCCGCCCCAGACGAGGTGGTCATAGGTCCACGCATGGTCGAAGCCGAGCTCCTCGGCGGCCCGCCATCTCGGCCCTGCCTCTGCCCAGCGGTGCTCGGTGAGGATCGTCACTCCGAAGCGCATCACCCGACCCTATGACGCGCGCAACTTCAGGAGCGCTACTGGTCCTCCGCCCAGCTCATCAGCGCGGCCGTCGCCTCCTCGTAGGACATCGGGCCTTTCTCCAGACGCAGCTCGAGCAGGTGGTTGTAGGCGGCGCCGACCTGGCGGCCGGGTCCGATGCCGAGGATCTCCATGATCTGGTTGCCGTCCAGGTCGGGGCGGATCGAGGCCAGCTCCTCCTCCTCGGAGAGCCTCGCGATGCGTTCCTCCAACGCGTCGTAGGTGCGCCACAGCCGCTCCGCCTTGCGCTTGTTGCGCGTCGTGCAGTCGGCCCGGGTCAGGACGTGCAGCCACGGCAGCAGCGGACCGGCGTCCCGCACGTAGCGGCGTACGGCGGAGTCGGTCCACTCGCCCGAGCCGTAGCCGTGGAAGCGCAGGTGCAGCTCCACCAGCGCCGCGACAGCAGTGACCGTGTCATTGGAGAAGCGCAGCGCCCGCATCCGCTTGCGGGTGATCTTGGCGCCCACCACGTCGTGGTGGTGGAAGGTGACCGTGCCGTCGTCGACGAACCTCCGGGTCTTGGGCTTCCCGACGTCGTGCATCAGCGCAGCGAACCGCGACACGAAGTCGGGACCACCGCCCGGCAGCCGGTGCTCCAGCTCGATCGACTGCTCCAGGACCGTCAGCGAGTGCTCGTAGACATCCTTGTGCCGGTGGTGCTCGTCACGCTCGAGGGCCAGCGCGGGCAACTCGGGCAGCACGAGGGCCGCCAGCCCGGTCTCGACCAGTACCGTCAGTCCGCGCCGCGGGTCGGGCGCGCAGACCAGCTTGACCAGCTCGTCGCGCACCCGTTCGGCGGAGACGATGGTGATCCGGTCCCGCATGTCGCGCATGGCGCCCAGCACCTCGGGGGCGACGGTGAACCCGAGCTGCGCGGCGAACCGAGCGGCACGCAGCATCCGCAGCGGGTCGTCGGTGAACGAGTCCTCCGGGCGCCCCGGGGTGCGCAGGGTCCTGTGGGCCAGGTCGACGATGCCGCCGGACGGGTCTTCAAGTGCCCGGGCCGAGGCCCCGTCACCCAACGTCAGCGCCATCGCGTTGACCGTGAAGTCGCGACGGCCCAGATCGCCGGCCAGGGTGTCGCCGTACTCCACCTGGGGCTTACGGGAGTCCGGGTCGTAGGCCTCCGAGCGGTACGTCGTGATCTCGACCTGCCACTCCCCCTTTCGGCAGCCGATGGTGCCGAAGGCCCGGCCCATGTCCCAGATCGCGTCCGCCCAGCCCTTCAGCAGCCGCTCGGTCACCTCCGGACGCGCGGACGTGGTGAAGTCGAGGTCGTTCTGCAGCCTGCCCAGCATCGCGTCCCGCACCGGGCCACCGACCAGCGCGATCTGCTCGCCCGCAGCCGTGAACCGCGCACCGAGCTCGTCGATCACCGGCGCCAGCCTGAGCAGCTCGCGCACGGCCTGACTCTGCACCTCGCTCATCATCAGCGGAGCATCGGCGCGGTCGTTCGGCTGGGTCGTTCGGCTGGGTCGGTCGGGCACGAGGACAAAGCCTAGGGCGTGCTGCCGCGGTGGCCGGCAACGGCGGCCCTCGCGGCTAGAGTCGCCGGGTGATCCACCTCCGCCGGCTCCGCTCCCGCGCGCGCTGGCCGGCTGTGGCTGCGGTGGCTGCGGTGGCTGCGGTGGCTGCGGTGGGTGTGGGCGCCGTGCCCGGAACCTCCTCTGCGGCCTCGGCAGGAGCACCGGCAGCCGCTACCTCCGGAGCCGACGGCACCGCGCGGGCCACCGACAGGACCGATACCGAGCCACTGACAGTGCGGTTGACGTCGCTCTCCCCCAGCTCGGTCCCGAAGTCGGGCCCGCTCCGGATGGCCGGCACGGTCACCAACGACTCGACCGAGCCCTGGCAGGCCATCAACGTGCAGGCGTTCGTCTCCCGGACCCCGATGACTACCGCCGACGAGCTGGCCGCGGCCGCCGCGACGCCGTACGACGCGGACGTGGGTGCCCGGCTGCAGACCCCCCACGGGTTCGTCACCATCGGTGACCTGGCCCCCGGCCAGAGCACCACCTTCAAGCTCCGGGTGCCGCGCTCCGAGCTCCCGATCCCCGAGAAACCCGGGGTCTACTGGGTCGGGGCACACGCGCTGGGTGCGAACGCGACCGGCCGGGACAACCTCGCCGACGGCCGAGCACGCACCTTCATCCCGTTGTACCGCCCCAAGAAGACGCGCGTCCCGGTGGCGCTGGTGCTGCCGTTCCGCGAGAGCGTGCAACGCACCGGCGCCGGCGCGTTGCGGGACCCGGCGCACTGGCAGCAGCTGCTCGGGCCCGGCGGCCGGCTGGGCCGGCTGCTGGGCATCGCGGAGTCGGCAGGCCCGGCTGCCCTGACCCTGGCCGTCGATCCCGCGGTGCTCGACGCGGTCACCACCGAAATCGGCGGCGCGGTCGACCCTGGCGTCCCGCACGGGTCGGGTGCGTCGCAGACGGCGTCCTCCTCGTCCGGAGCCGGCACGACAAAGACCAAGCGGCCGGACGCCGCAGCCGCCAGCATCGGCAAGGACTGGCTGAACAGGTTCAACACGCTCACAGACCGCACGCGCGTGCTCGGCCTCGGGTACGCCGACCCCGACCTGGCCGCCCTCGCGCGGCTGGCTCCCAAGCTGCTCACCGAGAGCTACACGCTGGGCGCCCAGCGCTTCAAGGCCCACAGCGTGAGTGCCGATCCGGCCGCCGTACCCGCCGACGGACATCTGCCCTCCAGTGCCCTGGCGAAGCTCGGCGGCAGCACCGTCGTGCTGCTCGACGACCGGGCGGCACCGGGGGCACGGGTCCGCTGGCGCACCTCGGCGGGCCAGCCCCTGGTCGTGGCCGACGCCAACGCCGCTCGGGGTGGCCCCGGTCCGGGACCCGCCACGACGGCGCTCGCGCTGCGCCAGCGCATCGTGGCCGAGGCCGCGCTGCGTGGCCTCTCCGGCTCCCCCGCCCCGCTGGTCGTGGACCTCCCGGCAGGCTGGGATCCCGGCGCCGGTTGGCAACGCTCCGGGTTCTTCTCCGCGATGGCGAAGCTGCCATGGCTCCAGTTGACCGGGCTGGACCGCTCCACGCCGAACCTGCCGATCCGCAAGAGCCTGGTCTACCCCTCTTCCCGCGCCAATGCAGAGATCAACGCACGCCTCGTGACCGCGGCCGAGGGGGTCAGCGCCGCCGCCCAGACCTACGCCGACGCCCTGGCCAAGCCCGGAGGGGTGGCCGACTCCTACACCCGGCTGGCGCTCCAGGGGACGTCGTACCACGCGCGCACCCACGAGACCACGGCGCTCGCAGCGACACTCGAGCTGGGCGGGGCGATCAAGAGCCGGCTGGCCGGCATCCGGGTGGTCGGGTCGACGTTCGTGACGCTCTCCGGTGGCTCCGGCTCGTTCGTGGTCACCCTGGTCAACAACCTCCGGCTTCCGGTGCGGATCGGGCTCCGCGCGCAGACGGGCACCCCCAATCTGAAGATCACCACCCCCCGCACGGTGTTGCTCCAGCCACTGCAGCGCACCACCGTGAAGTTGAGCGCAACCGCCACCGACATCGGCGTCCGCCAGGTGCAGCTGGTCCCGGTCACCCGCAGCGGGACCCCCGTCGGCACCCCGATCACGTTCAGCATCCGCAGCAGCCAGGTCAGCTCGCTGATCTGGGGCGTGATGGGGGTCGGCGCGACCCTGCTGGTCGTGATGATCCTCCGCCGGGCACTCAAGCGCGGCCTGCACCGCGAGAATCGGACTGCATGAGCACCCCGGACAACGTCGCGGCGTCCAGCAGCGTGCTGGGCTCCAGCGCCGTGATGGCGGCCGGGACCGTGGTGTCCCGGCTCAGCGGTTTCGTCCGCGGGGCACTCCTCGCCGCGGCCCTCGGCGTCCAGCTCCACGCCGACGTGTTCAACATCGCCAACACGATCCCCAACATGCTCTACATCCTGCTCGCCGGCGGCGTCTTCAACGCAGTGCTGGTGCCGCAGCTGGTGCGCTCGATGAAGAACGACACCGACGGAGGAGACGCCTACACCAACCGGGTGGTCACGCTGGCGGCGCTCTTCCTGGCGGGGGTGACGGCGGTGCTCGTCATCGCAGCCCCGCTGCTGATGCGGATCTTCCTCAGCGGCGCCTACGACACCTCCGCGCTCTCGGGACAGCGGGACTCGGCGATCGCTTTCGCGCGGTACTGCCTGCCCCAGGTGTTCTTCTACGGGATGTTCGTGCTGGTGGGTCAGATCCTCAACGCCCGCGGCAGCTTCGCTCCGATGATGTGGGCACCGATCGCGAACAACGTGATCTCGGTGGCGGTACTGGGCGCCTACCTGGCGGTCTTCGGCAAGGCCGTCGACGTGTGCAGGAATCCCGGCCTCCACCCCGACCCCCACAACTCCGTGCTCGGCCCCTTCTCCGGGGGCCAGGAGGCGCTGCTCGGACTCGGGTCGACCCTCGGCATCGCCGTCCAGCTGCTGATCCTGCTGCCCTACCTGCACAAAGTCGGCTTCCGGTTCCGCCCGCGCTTCGACTACCGCGGCTCCGGCCTCGGACACACCGCGCGGCTCGGCATCTGGACCGTGTTGTTCGTGATCGTCAACCAGGTCGCCCTGGCGGTCGTCATCCGCATCGCCGGCAGCAGTACGGCGGCCGCGGCCGGTGGCTGCGGCGAGAGCGGAGCCACCGGCTACACGGTCTACTCCAGCGCGTTCCTGCTCGTGATGGTGCCGCACGCGATCGCCACCGTGTCACTGGCGACCGTGATGCTGCCCCGGCTCTCGGCGTTCGCGGCCGAGCACGACCTGGGAGCTCTGGGGCGCGGCGTCGCATCCACGATTCGCACGTCGTACGCCTTGATCGTGCCGTTCGTGCTGGTGCTGCCGGTCATTGCCATCGACCTCGCCAACGTCGCCTACGGCTACGGCGGTGCGGGTCAGGCGTTCCGGCTGTTCGGGCCGACCCTCTCGCTCTTCGCGATCGGGCTGTTCTTCTTCACCAGCCACTACCTGGTCCTGCGGGGGTTCTACGCGCTGGAGCGGACCAAGCTGGTCTTCGGCATCCAGTGCATCGTCTCGGCGGTCAACATCGCGCTGGCCTGGGTGCTGACCCGCGGCACCCCGCCGAGCCAGACCTCGCCGCGGCTGGTGCTCGCGTACTCCGCTTCCTACGCCGTGGGCGCGGCCGTCTCGTTCGGGGTGCTCAGCAAGCTGGTCGGCGGTCTCCAGGAGCGGCGGCTGGTGCGGTTCCTGGTCCGGCTGCTGGTCGCTGCCGGTCTCGCCGCCGGAGCTGCTTATCTGGCCCGCTTCGGCCTGCACCAACTGTTCGGCGGCGAGGGCAAGGCGGCCGCCGTGCTGGCCCTGGTCGTCACCGGCCTCGTGGATCTGGCGGTGTTCGGCCTGCTGGCCCGGTTGATGCGCATCGTCGAGGTCACCGAGGTGCTCGAGCTGCTCGGCCGGCGACTGCCCCGCGTCCGAAGCCGCCGGTGAGTCCCATTGCGTGTCTCGCGCCTAAAATGCCCAGTACGGTGCAGACGAGGGGTGCTGCACCCGACTTGTTGAACCCGGCGCCCAGCTGAGGAGGCACGTGACCAGCTCGATGATGCCGGGCACCGTGCTCGGAGGCCGCTACCGGCTCGAGGACCTGCTCGACGACGTCGATGGCGCCCGGTTCTGGCGCGCCACCGACACCGTGCTGGCGCGGAGCGTCGCCGTGCACGCCATCGCTGAGAGCGATCCCCGGGTCGAGGCGATGCTGGAGGCCGCCCGCGTCTCCGCCACGTTGACCGACCCGCACCTGCTGCGCGTCCTGGATGCCGACGTCCGCGACGGGCGGGCGTGGGTGATCAACGAGTGGGGCACGGGCCAGTCCCTCGACGAGATCATCTCGCGCGGGGTGCTCTCCCCCGACCGGTCGGCGTGGCTGGTGCGCGAGGTGGCCAACGCCATCGCGGTAGCGCACAGCAACGACCTTGCGCACGGGCGGCTCGCCCCCGAGAACGTGATGGTCACGGAGTCCGGCACGGTCCGGCTGATCGGGTTCGCGATCGACGCAGTGCTCCAACGCGGGCTGCGGCGCAGCGGCAACTACCCCGGCGCCGACGCCAGCCAGGTGGACGTCTTCGACCTCGCCGGCCTGCTGTACGCCGCCCTGGTCGGCTCCTGGCCAGGCGCATCCGGGTCGGTGGTCAAGGCTGCACCCCGTGATGCCCGGGGCCCGCTGCGGCCACGCCAGGTCCGCGCTGGTGTACCCCGGCCCCTGGACGCGATCTGTGACCAGGTGCTGGCCAGGGACACCCCCAACCGCACCGCCCATCAGCTGGCTGCCGTGCTCACCGAGTACATCGGCGAGCTGGCCACAACCGATCCGGCGGTGCTGCACGCCACGACCCCATCCCTCCCCCCGGACTCCTCGCTCGCCGACCTCGACGCCACGGGCCGCCACCCGACGGCCGACCCACTGGCCCCCGGCACGGCGGAGCAGACGGCGGTCTCGGGGCCGAGCACCGAGGCATATGTCCCGGCGGTCGTCCCCGATGAGCCGAAGGCCTCAGAGCCCACGACCACACTGGCAACCGAGGCGCTGGCCCAGGAGGACGTCCCTTGGGAGGACCCGGCCGAAGCGCCTCTTCAGCCGGGGAACGACCCCCAGGCGACGGCACTGGCCGGCCCCGGCGAGCTCGGGCTGGGCGACGAGACGCGCCTGACGCCCTCTGACGCCTGGTCCGAGGACGACACTGCCTGGCACCAGCCACGCGCCGAGCCGCCCCCGCCGGCCCCGTCGCTGGGTCCGCTTCCCGAGCGACCGTTGTTCGCACCGGAGGGCACCCGCCGGACACCGAAGGGGGAGCTACCGCGCTCGGAGACCTCCGACTGGGGCACCCACGACAACCTGCTGACCGAGACCGGGACCGTACCTGTCGCCGGAGAGCCGAGCTGGCCTTTCGGGGACGACGAGCACGACGCCGACTGGGAGGAGGACCGAAGCAACCGGCACTGGCTACGACTGCCGCTGCTGGTCCTGGCACTCGCCGTCATCGCCGTGGTCGCGGCGATCGTCTTCACGGTCGGACGCAAGGATGCGAAGTCACCCGACCAGGCCGCCACGGGGGGTACGTCGAGCTCCTCGACGAGCAGCACGCCCAAGGCCGGGCAGCGGATCAAGATCACGGCGGTCAAGGACCTCGACCCGTTCGGCAACCAGCAGGAACACCCCGCCCAGGCCAAGTTCGCGATCGACGGCAACCCGGCGACGACGTGGCAGACCTTGACCTACCGGGGCCGGCCAACCCTCGGCGGCCTCAAGCCGGGCGTCGGGCTGCTGGTCGACCTGGGCTCGGTCAAGAGCGTCGGCTCGGTCGCGGTCAACCTGGTGGGCAGCCCGACCAACCTGTCGCTCTACGCCGCACCCACGGACTCCGCCGAACCGACCGGCATCGAGGGGCTGAAGAAGGTGGCAGCCAAGGTCGGTGCCGGCGAGCAGGCCGTGCTCACCCTCTCCTCGCCGGTCCGTGCCCGGTACGTCGTGGTGTGGCTGACCTCGCTCCCGCCGGTGAGCGGTGGGTTCCGAGGGGCGATCTCCGACATCGCCGTTCGTTCGTGAGAACGGGCCGGTGACCGCCCCCGCCCGGCGCGAGCGGTCCGACGGGCGTGACGACCGGACCCTGCTCGCCGCTCACGTGGCAGGGGACCCGCAGGCGTTCGGCATCCTGTTCGGTCGGCACCGCGACCGGCTGTGGGCGGTGGCGCTGCGCACCACGGGCAACCCGGAGGACGGCGCCGATGCGTTGCAGGACGCGATGATCTCGGCGTTCCGACGGGCCGAGACCTTTCGGGGCGACGCACAGGTCACCACCTGGCTGCACCGGATCGTCGTCAACGCCTGCCTCGACCGGGTCCGCCGGGCCAAGGTCAGGGCGGTGCAGCCCCTTCCCGACGACCTCGAGGAGTACGCCGCCCGGGGTGACGTCCTCGCCGCCGACCGCGTCGGCGATCCCGAGGCGGCCACCGAGCGGGTCGACCTGGCCACCGAGGTGCTGGGCGCGCTCAACCAGCTGCCGCCGGACCAGAAGTCGGCCCTGGTCCTGGTCGACATGCAGGGCTACCCCGTCGAGGAAGCGGCCCGGATCCTCCAGTGCCCCACCGGGACCGTGAAGTCGCGTTGTTCGCGTGGGCGGGTGCGGCTGGCCGGGCTGCTGGGGCACCTCGGTCCAGCCAGCGGAACCGATCCCCTGCTGGGCCCGTCCAACCCGCAGCCGGGTGCGGCGTCGGCACCCCACCCGCAACCCCCGTCCCAACGCCCGGAGGAGGTGAGCTGAGTGACCCAAGGACCTGACCGGCCCCTGTCCGCAGAGCAGGAGCGCCGGGTCCGCGCAACCCTCGCCTCGGCGCGCGCCACCTCCGCTCCGCCCGAGGACGTGGCCGCCCGGCTCGACGCCACTCTCCTCGGCCTGGTCGCGGAGCGTGAGGCGGCCCAGACAACGGCACAGACAGGGGCCCAGACAGCGGCGCCGGCCCGGGGTCGTCGCGCCCGGTGGCTGCTCCTCGCCGGTGCCGCGGTCGTCGCTGCCCTCGTGGCCCTCGGCGTGCCTGCCCTGCACCCCGACCAGGCTCAGAGCCCGACCGCCGAAGGCGGCAGCAGCACTGCCACCCAGTCATCAAGCCAGTCTCCCAACCAGTCTCCGGGCACTGCGGTGCCGACACCGGGTCTGGCGCGCCTGCACGGCCGATCCTTCCGGTCCGACGTGAAGCTGCTGCTCGGCTCGCCGGGCCGGCGCGACCTCGCTGCCGCGCCGGAGACCCGCTCCCCCGCCCCGGTCACAGGCCGGCGTACGGCGTCGTGCCCCGGCGGCGCTGCCCCTGCGGGTGTGACCCGGCAGGAACAGGTGCTGCTCGACGGTCAGCCCGCCCTGCTCGACGTCTTCCCCGTCCGAGGCGGCTCCCGGCTGGTCCGCGCAGTCTCCTGCGACGGCGTCCAGACCCTGGCCAGCACCCGGATCCCGGCCCGCGGGAAGGAATGAGCGCCGCCTAGGATCGGTTCTGCCGGTGTGCGTCGACTCGCGCAGCGCACCCAGACCACCGAGGAGCAACTCCCATGAGCCAGTCCGTTCGGAACGTGATCGTCATCGGCTCCGGCCCTGCGGGCTACACCGCCGCCGTGTACGCCGCCCGGGCCAACCTGGCCCCCCTCGTGCTGGAAGGCTCGGTGACCGCCGGCGGGGCGCTGATGAACACCACCGAGGTGGAGAACTTTCCCGGTTTCCGCGACGGCATCCAGGGCCCGGCCCTGATGGACGAGATGCGCGCCCAGGCCGAGCGCTTCGGTGCCGAGATCCTCTCCGAGGACGTGGTCGAGGTGGACCTGTCCGGTGCGGTGAAGACGGTGCGCACCGAGGAGGCGACGTACCAGTCCCGGGCGGTGATCCTGGCGATGGGCTCGGGCTACCGCAAGCTCGGAGTGCCCGACGAGGACCGGCTCGCCGGTCACGGCGTGAGCTGGTGCGCGACCTGCGACGGGTTCTTCTTCCGCGAGCAGCACATCGCCGTTGTCGGTGGTGGCGACTCCGCGCTCGAGGAGGCGACCTTCCTGTCCCGCTTCGGCTCCCGGGTGACCCTGATCCACCGCCGCGGCGAGCTGCGCGCCTCCAAGATCATGCAGGAGCGTGCTTTCGCCGACCCGAAGATCGAGTTCGCCTGGAACTCCGAGGTGGCCACGCTCGAGGGCGGTGACAGGCTGACCGGCGTGGTGCTCCGTGACACCGGCACCGGTGAGCTGCGCAGCCTGGACGCGACCGGTTTGTTCATCGCGATCGGCCACGACCCGCGCTCGGAGCTGCTCCCGGGTCAGGTGGACCTCGACGCCGAGGGTTACGTACTCGTCTCGCACCCCTCGACCCACACCAACATCGAGGGCGTCTTCGCCTGTGGCGACCTGGTGGACCACCACTACCGTCAGGCGATCACCGCCGCAGGCACCGGCTGCATGGCAGCGCTCGACGCGGAGCGGCATCTCGCTGCGCTCGACCACGCGGCCTCGACCGCGGGCAGCGCGGCACAGACCGCGACCGAGGACGCCACCGAGCAGGACAGTCCTCGGATCAGCGTCTGATCCCGGCCCGGTCCGGAACAATTTTCCCCGCGCTCCTGTTCACTTGCGTAGACCTCGCGTTCACTCACCCCTAGGAGATTCCATGGCTGACCTTCAGGCTGTCACCGACGACAGCTTCGAGACCGACGTACTGAAGTCCGACAAGCCCGTGCTCGTCGACTTCTGGGCCGAGTGGTGCGGACCGTGCCGTCAGATCGCGCCGATCCTCGACGAGCTCAGCGCGGACCACGGTGACAAGGTCACCTTCGTGAAGATGAACGTCGATGAGAACCCGGTCACCCCGGCGTCCTACCGGGTCACCGGCATCCCCAACATGGCGCTGTTCCACAACGGGGAGGTCGTCAAGCAGATTGTGGGCTCGCGTCCGAAGTCTGCGATCCTCAAGGAGCTCTCCGACTTCATCGGGTGAGCCCTCGTGCGGGTGAGTGCCTTGGAGTAGCGCCCCGGATCTGTGTTTAGGTAGGCCAGCACGACTTCCCACCCGACAGGACGTCACTGGATGAGCTCCGAGGCCAGCACCGTGTTCCGACGCGGCGACGCAGGCCCCGCTGTCGCCGAGATCCGGACCCTGCTGGAGCGCATCGGTCTCCTTCCGGGTCACTCGGCCCGACCGGAGCGGTACGACGACGCTCTTGAGCTCGCCGTCCGCGAGTTCCAACAACAACGTGGACTGACCGTGGACGGCATGGTGGGCGTCTCGACGTACCGACGTCTTGACGAGGCCCGATGGACCCTCGGTGACCGGGTGCTGAACCATCGTCCCGGGAACCTGATGGCCGGTGACGACGTCTTCGCGCTTCAGCAGCGACTGCTCGACATGGGCTTCAAGGTGGGCCGTGTCGACGGCTACTTCGGTCCCGAGACCGAGGCCGCGCTTCGCGACTTCCAGCGCAACCTCGGGTTGCCCGACGACGGCACCTGCGGACCCGCCACGCTCAAGGCGATCGGCCGGTTGCGACCGCGGGTCAGCGGTGGCGCGCCCAACGCCCTGCGGGCCCAGGAGCGGATCCGGACCGCCGGGCCGCGGCTGGCCGGCAAGGTCGTGGTGATCGACCCGATGCCGATGCTCGCCGCCGACTCGGCCGACCAGCCTGCCGGTCACGTGTGCGAGCGCGCCGAGCAGATCGTGCACGACGTCGCTCGCCGGATCGAGGGGCGGCTGGTGGCGATCGGCGTGCAGGCGTTCCTTTCCGGCACTCCCGGCGAGCCGTACGACGAGTCGCGGCGAGCCGACTTCGCCAACCGCAGCGCCGCCGACCTGACCCTTTCGCTGACCGTCGACACGGCCACCAACCCGGACGCATGCGGGGTGGCGTCGTACTTCTTCGGGTCCGACGCGCACGGCACCCGGTCCTCCACCGGGGAACGCTTCGCCGGCCTGGTCCAGCGCGAGATCGTCGCCCGTACCGACCTGGTCGACCTGCGGCTGCACGCGAAGACCTGGGACTTCCTGCGTCGTACCCGGATGCCCGCGGTGCGCCTGGACCTGGGCTACCTGACCAACACCGGCGACGCCGCCCGGCTGCAACGGGCGGAGTTCCGAGACACGATCGCCGAGGCAGTGGTGGTGGCGGTCCAGCGCTTCTACCTCGCCCCCGAGGCCGACCCGAACACCGGCGTGCTGCGCTTCTCCGAGCTCAGAGAGGCCGTGCAACACCCTCCGGCTTGACCGCCGGCCGCACGGGTGCGAGCAACCGCTCCAGGGCCGCCTCCAGCTCGCCGCGCCAGGTCAGCACCGAGCGCAGGTCCATCCGCATCCGCGGGTAGCGGTCGTGCTGACGGTGGGTGCGGAACCCCACGCCCAGCAGGAAGTCGGC
>JBBSVL010000030.1:0-14903 GCA_038233595.1 Propionibacteriales bacterium
AAGGGCACCAAGCAGTGGATCAGCAACGGTAGCCACGCCGACTACTACATCCTCTTCGCCCGCACCTCCGACGACGCCAAGCGGGGGCTGTCTGCGTTCGTCGTCCCGGGCGAAACGTCGGGAATGAGCTTCGGATCCCCCGAGAAGAAGATGGGGCTGCACGCCGACGTGACCACCCAGGTGATCTTCGAGGGCGCCCGGATCCCGGTCGCGCAGCGCATCGGTGAGGAGGGTGACGGGATGCGGATCGCGCTCGGTGCTCTCGATGCCGGGCGGCTCGGCATCGCCGCGGTCGCCACCGGTATCGCCCAGGCCGCGCTCGCGGCTGCGGTCGCCTGGGCCGGTGAGCGTGAGCAGTTCGGCAAGGTGATCGGCAGCTTCCAGGGGCTGCAGTTCCTGCTCGCCGACATGGCCGTCGCGGTGGAGGGGGCGCGCGCGTCGTACCTCCATGCGGCGCGGCTAAGGGATGCCGGCCGGCCCTTCTCCAGGCAGGCCAGCATCGCCAAGATCACCGCAACCGATGCCGCGATGAAGGTGACCACCGACGCGATCCAGGTGCTCGGCGGCTACGGCTACACCGCCGACTACCCGGTCGAGCGCTACTTCCGCGACGCCAAGGTGACCCAGATCTTCGAGGGCACCAACCAGATCCAGCGGATGGTGGTCGGCCGGGACCTGCTGCGCTGACGCCCGGGACGTCATCCGAACTGGTCGTGATAGGCGCCAGGATGTATGACGCAATAGCCTGACCGGGTGCCGCTCCGCATCGTGGCGAACCATCCCGATCCGAAGGTCTTCACCCTGCCGTGGGACCGCCCGCTGGAGGAGTGGACCGACCACGTCGTAGCCCTTCCTCGGGGACTGTCCCGGCACGTGGTGCGCATCGTCCGTCTGCACGGTGTCGTCTACGCGGTCAAGGAGACCCAGGAGCCGGTGGCCTGGCGGGAGTACAACCTGCTGCGCAACCTGCAGCGGCTGCAGCTGCCGGCGGTCGTCGCCCACGGCGTCGTCACGGGGCGTACGACGGCCGAGGGGGCGGAGCTCCCAGCCGCGCTGATCACCCGGCACCTCAGCTTCGCACTGCCGTATCGGAGCCTGTTCAGCCACGGGATGCGGGCCGAGAGCCTGCCGTTGCTGGTCGACGCCCTCGTCGTACTCCTGGTACGCCTGCACCTGGCCGGCTTCTACTGGGGTGACGTGTCGCTGTCCAACGTGCTGTTCCGGCGCAACGCCGGTGCGTTCGCGGCGTACCTCGTGGACGCCGAGACGGGCGAGTTGCGGCCGGAGCTCTCGGCCAACATGCGGCTCTACGACGTGCAGGTCGGCACCGAGAACGTGTTCGCCGAGCTGCTCGACCTGCAGGCCGGCGACCTGGTCAGCCACGAGCTCGACCCGAGACACATCGTCGAGCTGGTCCGGGAGCGCTACGACTCGCTGTGGGCCGAGCTCACTGGCACCGAGGAGTTCGACGCCGGCGAGATGTGGCGCATCGAGCAGCGGGTCGAGCGCCTCAACGAGCTCGGTTTCGACGTCGAGGAGCTCGACGTGGTCACCGACTGGGACGGGTCGACAGTCCGGCTGCAGCCGCGGGTGGTCGAGCTCGGGTACCACCGCCGGGAGCTCCGTGACCTCACCGGGCTCGATGTGGAGGACAACCAGGCGCGGTTGCTGCTCAACGACATCGCCGCGTTCACCGCGACTGCCGGGCTCGGCGGCGAGGACCGGATGCTGGTCGCCAGCACCTGGCTGCGCGACGTCTACGAGCCGATCATGGAGATGATCCCGCCCGACCAGCGCGGCAAGCTCCAGGGACCTGAGGTCTTCCACCAGATCCTGGAGCACCGGTGGTACCTCAGCGAACGCGCCGGCTGCGAGCAGGACACCTTCGAGACCGCGCGCGACTACTTCGCCCACATCCTGCCGAAGCACCCCGATGAAGCGATCGGTTGAGATGTGCCAAATGCTCCGTTGAGCTGTGGCATCTGCACCGATCAGACCGGGCGGCGGCCAAACTCAACGGTGCTTTTCACGCACCTCGACGGTGCTTTTCGCGCAGCTCAACGTTAGAGGGCCCAGACGGCGAACGACGGGGTAGCGGAGGCGGGGATCGTGACCGTCGGGCCGGACAGGGGCGGAGCGGCGCCGTACAGCACGGAGCCGTCGGTGAGACCGAGATCCGCCGCCGGCAGCCTGAGCGCGGGGGAGCCGCCGCGGGAGGCGGCGACCAGCACCGAGCCCTCGGGGTGTTCGCGCAGGTAGACGACCAGGTCGTCGCCCAGGTGTACCCAGCGCAGGCCACCGCGGCGCAGCGCCACGTGCTCGCCCCGGAGTCGCGCCAGGGCCGCGTACACGTCGAGCGTCGGGGTGTCCCACTCGGCCTCGGAGCCCCAGGGCATGGTGCGCCGGGAGTCCTCACCGTCGACGCCCTCCAGGCCCAGCTCGTCGCCGGCGAACACCATCGGGACGCCGGGCAGGGTGAACTGCAGGCCCACCGCGACGTGCTGCCGTTCGGCCGACCCGGTCGTGGTCCGGATCCGGGGGCTGTCGTGCGAGCCGAGGATGTTCCAGCTCGCACCCACGGCGCGCCAGCCGAACCGGGCGATGAACCACCGAAGCACGGTGAACGCCTCCGCCCCGGTGCGCCGGGGGACGCCGACCGGCAGCCCGAAGCTCGGCACCTGGCCCTCGGGCCGGCGCAGCCAGGTCCAGACGGGGAAGGAGAACCCGTAGTAGTTCATCGTGCCGTGCCAGCCGTCACCGTCCAGGTCGCCGCTGGCGTCGTGGCCGTGCTCGGCGAGGACCAGCGCGTCGGGCCGCAGCTGGGTCGCCGTACGACGGATGGCGCGGGCCACGTCGTGCGCCACATCGACGTCGGCGTGCCGTCCGGTCATGTTCGCGACGTCGATCCGCCAGCCGTCGACCTCGAACGGCGGCTGCAGCCAGCGTCCGACCACCGAGTCGGGCCCTTCGACCAGCCGGTGCCGCATCTCGTGGTTGGTGTGGTCGAGCTTGGGCAGCGTCGAGAAGCCCTTCCACGTGTCGTAGGACCCGTCGGGGGCGAAGTAGTAGTAGCCGTGCTCGGGTGATGACGGGTCGGCCCGGGCGCGCAGGAACCACTCGTGGGTGTCTCCGGTGTGGTTGCTGGTCAGGTCGCCGACCTGGTGCCAGCCGCGGGCGTGCACCGCACGCACCAGCCGCTCCATCGCCTCGTCCCCGCCGAGCAGCGGGTCGATCCGGTCGAAGGTGGAGGCGTTGTAGCGATGGTTGCTCTCCGCCGGGAAGCACGGCGTCAGGTACAGCGTGTCGGCGCCGACCCGGGCCACGTGGTCGAGGTGGTCGGCGATCCCGTCCAGGTCACCGCCGTAGAGCTGGATCGCCTCGTCGGGGTCGCCGCCGTGGATCGGCGCGTCGGTCCACCCTGCGGGCTTGGCCCACCCGGGTGTCGGCCGGGCGTCGGCAGCGACCGAGCGGGCGAACCGGTCCGGGAAGATCTGGTAGACGACCGCGTCCCTGCCCCAGTCCGGAGCCGGTGCGAACGTGGAGACCACGAAGTCGTGCGCATCGGGCACGTCGTGCCGCCACACCCCGGCCTGGTTCAGCCAGACGTAGTCACCCTCGGCATCGACGACCATGAACCGGTAGCGCTGCACCGGGTTGCGCACGTGCATCTCGGCCCGCCACCAGACCGTGTGCTGGTCGCTCCGCTCGACCGCGCAGGCGGTGTAGAACGGCTCGGCATCCTCCACCGTGCGAAGCCAGACCGCGGTGGCCGGCGCCCGGGTCGACGTGCGCACCCGCACGCTCACGTGGCCCCCGAGCACCGGTGCCTCGTCGGCGAGGTACGTCGGGGAGCCGTCGTGGTGCGGCTCGAGGAGCAGGTGGCGGTTCACGTGCTCGGGCATGCGGGTCACGCTATCGGCGGGACCGGGCGCGGCTAACATGGCCCGCGCGCGCTTTCGTGCGCATGCCGCGTTAGCTCAGTTGGTAGAGCATCGCTCTTGTAAAGCGATTGTCGAGAGTTCGATTCTCTCACGCGGCTCTGTCGACGCCGGGGTCTCGTCCGTGGTCGGCTCCGGGCCAGCAACAGGAGTGGATGCATGATCGCCAGGTATGCGACCCGCTGCGTGGTCTGCTCGCGCAGGATCGAGCCGGGCGAGGAGATCGCCGCTGCAAAGCCCGCGGGCTGGGGGCACGTGGCCTGCAAGGAGGTTCCGATCGTGTCATCGGCGGGAGCAACCGGCGTCCCGGCGGGCACCAGCGAGGTCTACACCGACGGCGCCTGCCGCGGGAACCCCGGTCCGGGTGGCTGGGCCTGGGCGGTCCGGGACGGCCCGGAGGGGTCGGGTCATGAACCGGTCACCACGAACCAGCGGATGGAGGTCCGCGCCGCCTACGAGGCGATCGGGGCGCTCGACGGGCCGCTGGTGGTGGTCAGCGACTCGACGTACGTCGTCAACTGCTTCAAGAACGGCTGGTGGACCGGCTGGCGGTCTCGCGGCTGGGTCAACTCCGCCAAGAAGCCCGTCGCCAACCGCGACCTCTGGGAGCCGTTGATCGACCTGGTCGAGGCCCGCGGTGAGGTCAGCTTCCGCTGGGTCAAGGGCCACTCCGGCGACGTGATGAACGACCGGGTCGACCGGCTGGCCGTGGAGGCGAGCCACCAGGAGGCCTGAGGGCCGGCTCACACGTCGGGGTCAGACGCGTTCGGCGCCGAACTGCGGCCGGGGTTGTGCGATCGACTCCTGTGCCTGCACCAGCTGGAGCTCGCGCCGACCGCTGGCCAGGGTCAGCCGCAGCAGGTCGAACACGCTGGACGCGGTGCGCTCGAGGGACACCTTCGGGTCGCCGGTCGCCAGCAGGTGCGCGGTGAACAAGGCGGCAGTGACGTCGCCGGACCCGTTCGCCTTCAACGCCAGCAGCGGTGTCTGCACCAGCCACGCCTGGTCGCCGTGCACGGCGAGCATCTCGATGGTGTCCTCGGGGGCGTCGGGGCGCAGCACACTGGTCACCAGCACCGTCGAGGGCCCCATCGCCCGGACCGCGGCGACCGACTCGAGGGTCTCCGCCAGGGAGTGCGGGTCGGTGCCGGTGAGGTAGCCGAGCTCGAACTGGTTCGGGGTGATCAGGTCGGCCTGAGGCACCACGCGTTCGCGCAGCAGCACCGGGATCGCCGGGTGCACGAAGCAGCCGCTCTTCGCGTTGCCCATCACCGGGTCGCAGGCGTAGATCGCCGCCGGGTTCGCGGCCTTCACGCCGGCCACCGCCTCGAGGATCACCTCGCCGATGTCCTCGCCGCCCTGGTAGCCGGACAGGACGGCCTCGACCTCGGCGAAGGCGCCACGCTCCCCGACCCCCTGGACCACCGCCCGGACGTCGTCGGCCGGGAGCTGCGGACCGCGCCACTCGCCGTACCCGGTGTGGTTGGAGAAGTGCACCGTGTGCACGGCCCACACCTCGATCCCGAGGCGCTGGAGCGGGAAGACGGCCGCGCTGTTGCCGACGTGCCCGTAGGCGACGGAGGACTGGATCGACAAGATGCTCACGCGGCCGATTCTGCCCCGCGGGTGCCTGTACGCGGAAACTAGAACGCGTTACAGTTCTAACGTTTCGGCCGATTCATGCAACGAGGTGGACATGGCAAGGAAAGAACAGCCCAGCAGCGCCGACTACGTCGTGGTCGGGGCCGGCAGCTCCGGGTGCGCCGTGGCCGGGCGGCTCGCGGAGTCCGGGGCCAGCGTGATCCTGGTCGAGGCGGGCAGCCGGGACAAGAGCATCCTGCTCACCAAGCCCGGGATGATCGGCCCGATGCACTCGGAGCCCAAGCTCAAGGCGAAGTTCGACTGGGGCTACTACACCGTCTCGCAGGAAAACCTGCTGGGCCGCAAGATCCCCGCCACCCGCGGCAAGGTGATGGGCGGTTCCAGCTCGATCAACGGGATGGTCTACGTCCGTGGCAACCGGCAGAACTACGACGACTGGGCCGCTGAGGGCTGCGCCGGGTGGTCCTACGACGAGGTGCTGCCCAGCCTGAAGAAGCTGGAGAGCTGGGAGGACGGCGGCACCGACTACCGCGGCGGGAACGGCCCGATCAAGGTCACCCGCCGGTCGGGCGGTGTCGAGCCCTCCGGGCAGTTCCGTGAGGCCGCGGCCGGCACGTTCGGCGTACCCGTCCTCGATGACTACAACGGCGAGTCCCAGGAGGGGCTGAGCATCTTCCAGCAGAGTGCCAGCGGAGGTCGTCGCTACTCCGCCTCCCGCGGTTACGTGAGCGACCTGAAGCCGAGGACCCTGCACGTGCGCACCGGCGAGACGGTCTCGAAGGTGGTCGTGCGCAACGGCCGCGCCACCGGGGTCGAGCTGGTCGACAAGTCGGGTGCCAGTCACGTCGTCTCGGCGGGCAAGGAGGTCATCCTCTCCGCCGGGGTCTTCGGGTCCCCGCAGATCCTGATGCTCTCCGGCATCGGACCGGCCGGGCACCTGGGAGGGCTCGGCATCGACGTGGTCGCCGACCTCCCCGTCGGGGAGAACCTGCACGACCACCTGTTCGTGCCCACCACCTGGCTGATGCCCAACGCGATGCACAAGGGCACACCGAGCTACTTCGGTCGGGCGCTCGTCCGGGAGGTGCTCCGTGGCGGCAGCACCTTCTTGGCCCACACCGTCTTCGAGACCGTCGGCTTCGTGCGTACCTCGCAGGCCACCAGCGTGCCCGACCTGCAGCTGCACGTGCTGCCGTGGTCCTACCCGTCGCCCAACCAGGACGAGCCGGTGCGGCACAAGGTCGACCTGCGCCAGGCGATGACGGTGCTGGCGACCCTGATCTACCCCAAGAGCCGCGGCACCGTCCGGCTGGCCAGTGCCGACCCGTCGGTCGCGCCGCTGATCGACCCCAACTACCTCGCCGAGGAGGCCGACCGCCGGCTGCTCGTCGAAGGGGTGGCGATGATTCGCGAGACGATGGGCCACCCGTCGATCAAGGGATCGGTGACTGGTGAGCTGCACCCCGGTGACGACTGGAACGCCGACACCGCCGACCACGAGGTCCGCAACCGGGCCACGACCGTCTACCACCCGGTCGGCACCTGCCGGATGGGGAGCGACGAGCGGGCCGTGGTGGACCCCCAGCTCCGGGTCTTGGGGGTCGACGGCCTCAGGGTCGTCGACGCTTCGATCATGCCGAGCATCACGGGCGGCAACACCAACGCACCGGCCATCATGATCGGCGAGCACGCCGCGTCGATGATGCTCGCGGGCTGAGCAACACGACGTACGACGAGACGGAGATGCAGATGAACCTGCCGGCATCGATCACTGACGACCTGCTGGCGAGGCTGACCGGCCGGGTCGCCTCGTCGGGTGGAGCAACCTGGAAGCTGACCGAGGTCTACACCGGCGAGGTGATCGTGGCGCTGCCGCAGTCCTCCCCTGCCGACATCGAGGCGGCTTTCCGCAAGGCGCGCCACGCGCAGGCGGGCTGGAGCCAGTGGCCGGTCAAGAAGCGGCTCGCGGTGTTCAAGAGGTTCCACGCCCTGGTGCTCGAGCGCAACGACACCATCGTCGACCTGATCCAGGCCGAGTCCGGAAAGGCCCGGCGGATGGCCTTCGAGGAGACCTGCGACGTACCCATGGTGACCTCGTACTACCTCAAGCGGGCGGTGTCGCTGCTCGCCCCGACCAGGCGTGGCGGACCGGTTCCGGTGATCTCGTCCTCGACGGAGGTGCGCCAGCCCAAGGGTGTGGTGGGCATCATCGCGCCGTGGAACTTCCCCTTCGCGACCGGCATCTCTGACGCGATCCCCGCGCTGATGGCCGGCAACGGGGTCGTGGTGAAGCCGGACAACAAGACCGCGCTGTCGCCGTTGTTCGGCGTCGAGCTGCTCTACGAAGCCGGCCTGCCCGAGGGCCTGTTCCAGGTGGTGTGCGGCGAAGGCGGGGACGTCGGGCCGACGCTGATCGACAATGCCAACTACGTGATGTTCACCGGCTCCACCGACACCGGCCGGGTGATCGGCGAGCGGGCCGGGCGGAACCTGGTCGGCTGCTGCCTCGAGCTCGGCGGCAAGAACCCGATGATCGTGCTGCCCGATGCGAACCTCGACGAGACGGTGGCCGGCGCGTTGTTCGGCGGCTTCGGCAACACCGGCCAGATCTGCATGCACATCGAGCGGATGTACATCCACACCGACATCTACGAGGCGTTCCGGGACAGGTTCGTGGCCGCGGCGAAGGCGATGCGGATCGGCGCGTCGTACGACTTCGGACCGGAGCTGGGCTCGCTGGTCTCGGTCGAGCACCTGGACCGGGTGGCCGCACATGTTGCCGACGCGGTGGACAAGGGTGCGACGGTGCTCTGCGGTGGCCGGGCACGTCCCGACGTCGGCCCGGCGTTCTACGAGCCGACGATCCTGGAGGGGGTCACCAAGGAGATGCTGACCGGGGTCTGTGAGACCTTCGGGCCGGTGGTCGCCCTGCACCGGTACACCTCGGTGGACGAGGCGGTGCGGCTGGCGAACGACACCGACTACGGGCTGAACGCGTCGGTCTGGGGCTCGGTCCCTGAGGCGACCGAGGTGGCCCTACGGATCGAGTCCGGCAACGTGAACGTCAACGACATCCTGGCCACGGCGTACGCCGCCAAGGGCACGCCGTCCGGCGGCGTGAAACAGTCCGGGGTCGGTGCCCGGCACGGCGACCAGGGCCTGCTGAAGTACACCGACGTACAGAACCTCGGCGTACTCAAGAAGCAGGTGATGGGTCCGAAGCCCGACCAGGACTTTGCCGACTACGCCAGGTCGACGCTGAAGGGGATCGCGCTGATGCAGAAGCTGGGCATTCGTTAGGCGCCGCAAGGAAGCTGCTCTCAGGCGACCAGCAACGAACGCTTGGAGAGCCCGATCCAGAAGCCGTCGATGACCTGCTCGGGTGGGCTCTCGGGTTCGGTCGCGGCCCCGAGGGTGATGAACAAGGGCGTGTAGTGCTCGACCGTCGGGTGCGCGTAGGGCATCCCCGGCGCCCGGTCCCGGTACGCCGCGAGCTCCTCGACGTCGCCCCGGGCCAGTGCCTCCTTGGCCCACGCGTCGAAGTCGACGGACCAGCTGGGTGCCTGCGCGTCGATCCGGAAGTCGCGCAGGAACGGTAGCCCGTGAGTGAGGAAGCCCGAGCCGATAACGAGCACGCCCTCGTCGCGCAGGGCGGCGAGCCGCGCGCCGATCGCCATCAGCCGGTAGGGGTCCTGGGTCGGCAGGGACATCTGTACGACCGGGATGTCGGCATCGGGATACATGATCCGCAGCGGCACCCAGGCGCCGTGGTCCAGGCCGCGGCGTGGGTGCTGGTGGACGGGCTCGTCGTCGGCCATCAGGGCTGCGATGCGTCCGGCCAGCGCCGAGGCGTCCGGGGTGGGATAGGTCATCTGGTAGTACTTCGCGTCGAAGCCACCGAAGTCGTAGACCAGGCCGACACCGGGCCCCGAGGCGGACAGCGAGATCGGGGCAGACTCCCAGTGCGCGCTGACGATCAGGATCGCCTTGGGTCGGGGCAGGCCGGCGGCCAGCTGCTCGAGCTGGCCCGACCAGAGCGGGTCGTCCAGCAGTGGGGGTGCGCCGTGGCCGAGGTAGAGCGCTGGCATCCGGGTAGTCATCCCATCATGCTAGTTCAAATTTAAACTAATGACATCCCCTGTAGATGGATGTGTCGTTCCGCTCTGCGGGGGATGATGAGCCGCGCCGCAACAACGACAGAGGGAGCGACGTGAAGTCTGCCTACAAGTACATCGCCTGGCTGATCGCGCTCGAGGTGCTGGTCCAGGCTGCGGCGATCGCCTACGCCTCGTTCGCCGAGGGCAAGTGGGTCGACAACGGGCACACCCTCACCAAGCACGCCCTCGACAACGGCAGCTTCTCCGGGGCCGGAGGCTACGCCCTGCACAGCGTCAACGGGATGATGGTGATGGTCCTGCTCGGGATCGTGCTGCTCGTGGTCGCGTTCTTGTCGAAGATCCCGGCCGCACCCAGGGCAGCCGGCATCCTGCTCGTGCTGATCATCGTGCAGGTGGTGCTCGGCCTGGTCAGTCACGCCGTACCCATCCTCGGTGCAGTGCACGGGATCCTTGCGCTCCTGGTGTTCGGCTACGCCGCGATGATCGGCGTACGCGCGATGCTTACCGAGAAGCGGACCGCTGCACCGGCGACGTGAGGAGCACCCGAGGTCGTCAGGGAAGTCGCCAGTCGACCGGAGCGCCGCCCTGCTCCACGAGCAACCGGTTGACCCGGCTGAACGGCCGAGAGCCGAAGAAGCCGCGGGACGCGGACAGCGGGCTGGGGTGCACCGACTCCACCCACGGCACCCCCACGAGCATCGGCTTGAGGCCCTTGGCGTCGTTGCCCCAGAGAATGGCTGCCAGTGGGCCACCGCGGGCGACGAGCGCCGAGATCGCCTGCTCGGTCACCGCCTCCCAGCCCTTGCCCCGGTGGGACGCCGGCTGCCCCGGGGCGACCGTGAGTGACCTGTTCAGCAGCAGCACCCCGGCATCCGCCCAGGCCGAGAGGTCCCCGTTGGCTGGTCCGGGGACGCCGAGGTCGTCGACCAGCTCGCGGTAGATGTTCGCCAGGCTCCGGGGCACCGGCCGTACGTCGGGCGCCACCGAGAAGCTCAGCCCCACCGGGTGCCCAGGAGTGGGGTACGGGTCCTGTCCGACGACCAGAACCCGTACCTCGGCCAGCGGCCGCTGGAACGCCCGCAGGATGTGGTCTCCGGCCGGGAGGTAGGACCGCCCCGCTGCGACCTCCGCCCGAAGGAAGTCCCCCATCCGGGCGATCCGCCCGTCCACCGGTGCCAGTGCCTCGGCCCAGTCGGGTGCCACCAGTCCCTTGTCGACCAGGCCGGACAGTGCGCTCACGTCACTCGCGTGTGTTCATTTACCACGGTCTGAACCTTTTTTCACGGTCGGCTGAGGACATCCCCAGAGACTTGCACGCTTCCCGTCGAGAATTCACGTGGGGGAGCGTGCAGAAACATTCAGACCGTGGGAAATCGGCCGGGACTCACCGCACCGGGCGGGTCAGCCGGTCCAGAAACGCGGTGAGCAGGGACTCGCGCAGAGCGGGGGTGGCAAGGTCGAGGAGGGCGTTGATCTCGGCCATCGAGTCCGGCAGGCCCACCCCGCCGGCGCCGTCACCACCGGCCATGCCGACCGCGGCAAGCAGGCCGTCGAAGTCGGCGTCGGTGAGCGTCGCGGCGTCGAGGGCCTGGACGAACTCCACGATGCCGGGGTCGACGACGATCGGCCCCGAGCAGACGGCGTGGGTCACTGCGCGGTCGAGGGCGCCGAGGAACTCCTCGACCAGCGGAGCGGTCGCCGCCGACAGCGAGAGATGGATCGTCGGCGCCGAACCACGGAACGACAGCTGCGGCTGCACCCACCACCCGGCCCGCGTCATCGCGTCGGTGACCGTGAAGACGTCGCAGGAGTCGTCGGTGGTGAAGGCGACCAGGGTGGCGTCGGGGTGGGCCACCACGCGTAGCACGGGGTTGGCCCCGATGCCGGCGACCAGCCGGTCGATGCCGTCGAAGACCTGACGGGCCAGCTCGAGGTAGCCCTCGTCACCGATCGTGTGGAGCACCGCCCAGGCACCGGCCAGCGGGCCACCGCTCTTGGTGGACTGCATCGTCGGGTTCAGCATCGTGTAGCCCGGCCAGTCGGCGCTGGCGAAGAACTGCGGCCGGCGCAGCTCGGGTGTCCGGTGCATCAGCACGGAGGTGCCTTTGGGCGCGTAGGCGTACTTGTGCAGGTCGACCGAGATGCTGGTGACGCCCTCGACCGCGAAGGTCCAGGGTGCGACCGGGCGGCCCAGCCGCGCGGCGTACGGCAGCACCCAGCCGCCGATGCAGGCGTCGACGTGGCAGCGCACCCCTCGCGCCGATGCAGCTGCGGCGATCTCGGTGACCGGGTCGACGACGCCATGTGCGTACGACGGAGCGCTGGCCACGACCAGCACGGTGTCCTCGTCGATCGTTGCCGCCATCGCCTCCGGTGCGGCGCGGAAGTCGGGACCGACGTCGACGAGCACGGCCTCCACGCCGAAGTAGTGGGCGGCCTTGTGGAACGCGGCGTGTGCGGTGGTCGGAAGCACCATCCGCGGACGGGCGATGTCGGGTCGGGAGTCGCGGGCACCCTGCACGGCGAGCAGCACCGACTCGGTGCCACCCGAGGTGACCGTGCCGACTCCGGTGTCGGGTGCGTCCAGCAGGTTCGCAGCGAGACCGACGACCTCGTTCTCCATGGTCAGCAACGAGGGGAAGGCGGTCGGGTCGAGCCCGTTGGACCCGGCGTACGCCGCCACGGCCTCACGCCCGACCCGGTCTGCCTCGGGGAGTCCGGAGTCGTAGACGTAGGCGAGCGTTCTCCCCCCGTGCACGGGTACGTCGCGCGCCTGCAGGGCGTGGAGCCGGGCCAGAACGTCTTTCATGGGGTCTCCGTCTCCTGGTTCCGAGACGGTTGCTGCGCAACCTCCTCAACCACCGAGATGTCCAGTGAGTAGTGGCGCAGGAACAGCAGGCTGACCAGGATCAGTACGGCGGGCAGCAACGAGAACCCGAGTGCGATCGCGGCCACAGCCGAGGCCGGCTGGTGGGCGTCACCGGACGTCGAGGAGACATAGCCACCAAGGGCGAGCAGCAGCGCGAACACCCCCGGCCCCAGGGCCAGCCCGAGGGTCTCACCGGCCGTCCACACCCCGGTGTAGACGCCGGCCCGGCTCGCCCCCGTCCGCCGGGCGTCCACGGCGGCGGCGTCGGGCAGCATCGCCAGCGGGAACACCTGCGCCCCGGCGTACCCCACCCCGACCAGCGCGGTGGCCGCGAAGACCATCCAGTGCGGCTCGGACCGGGAGCCGACCAGGATCAGGGCGGCCACGGCGAGCACCACGGACGCGGCGACGTACCCCTGCTTCTTGCCCACCCGTCGACCCATCGCGGCCCACACCGGGGTCAGCAGCAGCGCGGGCCCGACGAAGCAGACGAACAGGATCGTGGCCGCGCCCTTGTCGCCCAGCACGTAGCGCGCCATATAGTCGACCCCGGCGAGCATGGAGCCCGTGGCCAGCGCCTGCAGCACGAAGGTGGTCAGCAGCAGCCGGAAGTCGCGCGCGGCGGCGACGATCCGCAGCTGTTCACGTAGCCCGGCCGAGTCCGCGACCGGGTGCCCGATCGGCGCGGCCCTGGTGCCGACGTAGGAGCCGACGACACCGACGACCAGCAGCACGGCGACCGCGCAGCCCATCACGGCGTAGCCGGCCCGACCGCCGATGGCGTTGCGGATCACCGGGGCGGTGGCTCCACTGAGCATGATGGCGAAGGCCAGGATCGCGACCCGCCAGGTCATCAGCCGGGTGCGTTCGTCGTAGGACGTGGTGATCTCGGCGGGCATCGCGACGTAGGGCACCTGGAAGAACGCGTAGGCCGTGGCACACAGCACGAACATCACCAGCACCCAGAGCGAGTCGGCGAGCTTCGAGCCCAGGTGTGGGGCGGCGAACAGCAACGCGAAGCACACCGCGAGACCCAGGCCGCCCCTGAGCAGGAACGGCCGTCGCGGGCCACGGGGGTCGGTGGACCGGTCGCTGATCCGGCCGGCGATCGGGTTCAGGACCACGTCCCATGCCTTGGGCGCGAACACGATCACCCCGGCGATCGCAGCGGCGATGCCCAGGGTGTCGGTCAGGTACGGCAGCAGCATCAGTCCCGGGACCGTGCCGAACGTGCCGGTCGCCACCGACCCCATACCGTAGCCGATCCGCACCCGTCGGTCGAGCGTTGCTTCCCCAGTCACGGCGTCAACCTATCGACGCCCGACGACCCGCGCGATCCTTTCCGCAACGGCTTGCTGCTCCACCGCGAACGGGTGCAGCGAGGCCGCACGCGAGGTGTCCGTCTTCACGCCGTTGACCCAGGCGGCCCTGCCGGCGCAGACGTCGTGACCCTTCGACGCGGCGTACATGTCGACGAAGCGCGAGCCGGTGTCCTTGGCCGCGGCCCGCATCTCGTCGCTGAGCCGGTGCGTCACCCGGTCGACCACCACCGCGTCGGCGTGGTCCACCGGCAGCACCTTCGTGCACGTGGAGCTCAGCGAGACGATCCGCGGGTAGCCGACCAGCACGACCACGGCCTTCGGTGCCTTCTGGTGCACCGCCTGCAGGGCCAGCGTGACGTTCTTCCTGATCCCGGCGAGGGCAGTGGTCGCCGCGCGCTGGTCCACGTGGCCGCACCTGCTCCCGGGCCGCGCGGGCGCCTTGGTCCCCTGCGGCCCGACCAGGGGGCAGCCGGCCGTGAGCGACGCGAAGACGCCGAAGTCGTTGCCCCCGATTCCGACTGTCACCAGCTGTGTCGACCTCGTGAGCACGGCGAGCTGCGGCGGCACCCGGGTGCCACCGAACGTGGACTGCTCCGACTCGAAGTCCGCCGTGGTCGCCCCGCTGCAGGACACGTCCACCAGGGTGCGCACCTTGAGCCGGGCGGCCAGCAGGGCCGGATAGTTGCCGTTGGAGCGCAGGCAGCCCTTGGCGACGTCGGTGAGGTAGACGTACGGCGCTGCGGTGTAGGAGTCACCCAGAGCGACGTAACGTCCGATGGTTGCCGTGGCGGGTGGCTGCGTCGCGGACTCCGCCGAGGAGGTGGAGGAGGTCGGCGACGTGACCGACGTGCTCCCGCAGCCGGTGAGCACGACCAGGCCACCGAGGAGTAGGACAACGAGCTTGAGAACGGGGGCTCTCACTACTTGGCGAGGCCGCGCGACGCCGCGGAGCCGTAGGTGCGGGTGGGATTGACGCCGATCGCGCCGGGGTCGGCCTTCTTGGCGCCCTTGCGGGCGGCGGGTCTCCGGGTGGCTGCGGTCTTGGCGGTCTTGG
>JBBSVL010000031.1:0-14406 GCA_038233595.1 Propionibacteriales bacterium
CGCGCCCAGCCGCTCGGTCATGCCGTACTGGGTGACCATCGCCCTGGCCAGCCCGGTCGCCTTCTCGATGTCGTTGCCGGCACCGGTGGTCGGGTCGTGGAAGATCATCTCCTCCGCCGCCCGGCCGCCCATCATGTAGGCGAGCTTGTCGAGCATCTCCGAGCGGGTCTGGGAGTACTTGTCCTCGTCGGGCAGCACCATCGTGTAGCCCAGCGCACGCCCGCGCGGCAGGATCGTGATCTTGTGCACCGGGTCGGTGCCGGGCAGCGCCGCTGCCACCAGGGCGTGGCCGCCCTCGTGGTAGGCCGTGATCAGCTTCTCCTTCTCGCTCATCAGGCGGGTGCGCTTCTGCGGTCCGGCGATGACGCGGTCGATCGCCTCGTCCAGGTTGAGGTTGTCGATCTGCTTCTGGTTCTGTCGCGCGGTGAGCAGCGCGGCCTCGTTGAGCACGTTGGCCAGGTCGGCGCCGGTGAACCCAGGCGTACGACGGGCAACTGAGCGTAGGTCGACATCGGCGGCCATCGGCTTGCCGCGTGAGTGCACCTGGAGGATCTTCTCGCGACCGGCCAGGTCGGGTGCGTCGACGCTGATCTGCCGGTCGAACCGGCCCGGCCGCAGCAGCGCCGGGTCGAGGATGTCGGGACGGTTGGTGGCCGCGATCAGGATCACGCCGCCGCGCACGTCGAAGCCGTCCATCTCCACCAGCAGCTGGTTGAGGGTCTGCTCGCGCTCGTCGTGACCGCCGCCCATGCCGGCGCCACGGTGCCGGCCGACGGCGTCGATCTCGTCGATGAACACGATCGCCGGGGCGTTCTCCTTGGCCTGCTCGAACAGGTCGCGCACCCGGGAGGCACCGACCCCGACGAACATCTCCACGAAGTCGGAGCCGGAGATGGAGTAGAAGGGGACGCCCGCCTCACCGGCGACCGCACGCGCGAGCAGGGTCTTGCCGGTGCCCGGCTGGCCGTAGAGCAGCACGCCCTTGGGGATCTTGGCGCCCACCGCCTGGAACTTCGCAGGCTCCTGGAGGAACTCCTTGATCTCGCCGAGCTCCTCGATCGCCTCCTCGCAACCGGCGACGTCGGCGAACGTGGTCTTGGGCATGTCCTTGCTGATCAGCTTCGCCTTGGACTTGGCGAACTGCATCACCCGGCCGCCGCCGCCCTGCATGTTGTTCATCAAGAACAGCACCAGGAACAAGATCAGCGCGATCGGCAGCAGCGTGTAGATCAGCGAGCCGATGATGCTGGGCTTGGCAAGGTCGCCGTTGTAGCTCTTGGTCTTCCCCTTGCTGATCTGCTGCTGGACCTGCTTGACCAGCCCATCCTGGGTGCCAGACACCCAGATCGCGGAGACCTTCTTGCCGTTGTTCAGGGTCGCCTGGATCTCCTGGTCGCCGTCCTTGAAGGTGACCTTCTGCACCGCCCCGGAGGTGATGTAGCTGGTCATCTTGGATGTGGTGACCTGGGTGTAGCCCCCGCCGGAGGAGATGAACTGGAGAACCAGCAGCACGCCGATGACAGCAAGGGCGATCCACAACCAGGGACCGCGGAGAATGCGCTTCACGTCCACCTACTCTGGCCCGCTGGATATGTCAGGTTGGATGGGCCCTTTGGAAGTTCCGACGTTACACGTCTGAGCCAACGGGTGGGCACAGCGGCCTGCCGCCGTACTCAGGAGTAGACGTGGGGGGCCAGGGTTCCGATGCTGCGGAGGTTGCGATACCTCTCGTGGTAGTCCAGACCGTAGCCGACCACGAACTCGTTGGGAATGTCCCAGCCGACGTAGGTCACGTCGACATCCATCCGCACCGCCTCCGGCTTCCTCAGCAACGTCGCGATGTGCACCGAGGCCGGGTTGCGCGAGGACAGGTTGGACACCAGCCAGCTCAGGGTCAGCCCGGTGTCGATGATCTCGTCGACGATCAGCACGTGCCTCCCGGAGATGTCGGTGTCGAGGTCCTTGAGGATGCGTACGACGCCCGACGACTTGGTGCCCGACCCGTAGGAGGAGACCGCCATCCAGTCCATCTCCAGGTGCCGGTCGAGGTGCCGGGACAGGTCGGCCATCACCATCACCGCGCCGCGCAGCACGCCCACCAGCAGCAGGTCCAAGCCCAGGTAGTCGGCGCTGATCCGGGCGGCCATCTCCGCGAGCTTGTCCTGGATCTGCTGCTCGGTGAACAGCACGTCGACGATCTCGCTCTCGACATCGGCCGGGTCCATGGGCGCCAGCCTGTCACAGGGCAGGATGTCTGCATGGACGTGACCCCGTGGTAGCCGGCGCACGCGCAGCCAAGCGAGTCGGCCTGGAGGCGCTGGGCTGGCTGCTGGTGGTCGGCGGCATCGCAGCCCTGGTGCTGCCGGGCCCCGGACTGCTGGCGCTCTTCGCCGGGCTGGTGCTGCTGTCCCAGCAGTACGAGTGGGCCGAGCGGCGCGTCGAGCCGGTGAAGAAGCAGGCCCTGAAGACCGCCGCCGACGGGGTGGCCACCTGGCCGCGGATCGTGCTGTCCTGCTTCGGTGTTGCCTGCCTGATCGGCGTCGGGGTGCTCTGGGGGCTCCGGCCCGACGCACCCGGCTGGTGGCCGGTGGCCGAACGCTGGTGGCTCGCGGGAGGCTGGGGCACCGGCGCCACCCTGATCGGCTCCGGCCTGGTCGCGCTGGGCCTGGTGGTCTACAGCTACCGCAACTTCCGCGAGGTCGCCGACTGAGCGAACACCAGCATCCCGTCGGCTCGCACCGCCCGCAGCGAGCCCGGCAGGTCGACGCCCCTCTGGCCGTGCCAGTGGGTGACCAGCCGGTCCAGGGAGACGACGTGCTCGTGGAACAGCTCCGAAGGGGTGCTCCCGGCCTCGACGGCGGCCAGCCGGAGCACCCGGGTCCGCACCGCCTCTGGCAGCTCGGCGACCCGCTCCACGGACACGCCGTCACTCGAGCGGCACTGCGCCAACGCGACCTCGGCGACCGCGTCGAGATAGGCAGTGTCGGCGCGGAGCTGGTCCGCCGTACGAGCCAGCGTGCGGGCGACCCCCGGGCCGAGCTCGTCCTCGAGCAGCGGCAGCACCCGGGTGCGCACCCGGACCCGGGTGAACCGGTCGTCGCTGTTGTGCGGGTCGGTCCAGAAGTCGATGCCCTCGGTGCGGCACGCGGTCTCGGTGTCGGCGCGGGTGACGTCGAGCAGCGGCCGGCGGAACACCTCGAACTCGCGGCGCATCCCGGCCAGGGACCGGCCGCCGGAGCCGCGGGTCAGCCCGAGCAGCACCGTCTCGGCCTGGTCGTCCAGGGTGTGCCCGAGGAGTACGACGTCCGCGCCGAGCCGGGTCGCCAGCTCGCTCAGCACGTCGTACCTCGCCTGCCGCGCCGCCGCCTCGGGACCGACGCCGGTCGCGGTCACCGACACCGTCGCGGTCACCGACTCGTCGACGCCGAGGGCCCGCATCTGCTCGGTCACGGCCGCCGCGTGCTCACCGGAGCCGTCCTGGAGCTGGTGGTCGACGGTGACCCCGACGACCCGGAGGGACAGCTTCCGCGCCTCGAACACGGCCGCGGACAGCAGGGCCAGCGAGTCGGCGCCACCGGAGCAGGCCACGACCACGGTGCCGCCGGCGGGCAGCACCTCGAGCACCCGGCGGACCCCGAGCCGTACGGCGGCCACCGAGGGGTGCAGCGACATGGCTGGTGCCGGACGCTCAGCCGTGCACGCGGGCGAGCCAGGCCGGCGGGTCGAGGATCTCGGCCTTGCTGGGCAGGTTGGCGGGCCCGGCCCAGACGGCGTTGAAGCCCTCCATGCCTACCCTGTCGACCACGGCCCGGACGAAGACGGCACCGTCGCGGTACTGGGCCATCTTCTGGTCCAGCCCCAGCAGCCGGCGGATCACCCGGTCGAGGGCGCCGACCCCCTTGCGCCGCTCGGTGAACTTGTCCCGGATGGTCGCGACGGTCGGGATCACCTCGGGCCCCACACCGTCCATCACCACGTCGGCGTGCCCCTCGAGCAGGCTCATCACCCCGGTGATCGAGTCGATGACCCTCTTCTGCTCGGGCGTGGAGAACAGGTCGATCAGGCTGCCTTCGGACTTGCCGGTGACCAGGTCGCCGACCTTGCGCAGCCCCTCGGTGACCAGCTTCGCGGGGTCGGTCTCGATCTCACCGATGACCTTGCTCATCTGCTCGTGCAGGTGGTCGCGCATCCACGGCACCGCGGTGAACTGCACCCGGTGGGTCTCCTCGTGCAGGCACACCCAGAGCCGGAAGTCGTGCGGGTCGACCTCGAGCTCCCGCTCGACGTGGACGATGTTCGGCGCCACCAGCAGCAACCGGCCGGACTCACCGGGGGCGTCGTGGAAGGGGTCGAACTGGCCGAGCACCTTGCTGCTGAGGAAGCCCAGCATCAGACCCAGCTCGGCACCGGTGACCCGGGAGCCGACCGCCTGCACGATCGGGGAAGGCGCACCCTTCTTCTGCTGCAGCCTCTCGATCAGCGGGCCGATCATCGACCCGAAGCCGTCGACGTTGGCCTGCAGCCAGCCGCGCCGGTCGACGACCAGCACCGGCGCCGTACGTTCCTGGGCGACCAGCCCGGTGAACTCGCGCACCAGCGGCGAGGAGCGCATGGCTCCCGCCCGCAGCTCGGCCACGACCTCGTCGGCCTCGCCACGGGCCACCGTCGGCCCCTGCCCCGAGAGCCTGGCTCCGACGTTGACGGCGAGGTCCCAGTCGATCATCGAGGAGCGGTCCGCGTTGGTCATGCTCTGACCCTACGTTCTGCAGTGACAGCCACCGAGGGCTGCCGCGATCTCGTCGATCTGGGCCTCCGCGAGATAGCTGTACGCCGCGGGCACCCGGTCGGCGATCACCACGAACCCCAGGACGTCTCCGTCCAGGTCGGTGGCGACGCCGGTCAGCCCGTGGACCCCGGACAGGGTGCCGGTCTTGGCCCGCACCCGGCCGCGCGCGGCCTGCTCGCCGGTGTCGAAGCGGTGGGCCAGAGAGCCGGTGAACCCGGACACCGGGAGGCCGGTGAGCACCTGCCGCAGCGCCGGATGGTCGGCACTGGCGGCGGCCCGGAGCACGCCGAGCTCGGTGGCCGGCCGCAGCTGGTCCTGACGCGAGAGCCCGCTGCCGTCGTGGATGACCGCCCCGGCCAGGGGTACGCCGAGCTGACGCAGCGCCATCCGCACTCCGCTGACTCCCCCGGCGAACGAGCCTCCCTTGCCCTGCTTCAGCCCGACGTGGTGCGCGACGACCTCGGCGGCGTTGTTGTCGCTGACCAGGAGCATCCGGGAGACGATCTGGCCCAGCGGCGCGGAGGAGACCGAGGCAATCTGCCGCGACGCCTTGGGGGCGACCCGCGACAACGGCCGGCCGACCACCTCGATCTGCTGCCGCGCCAGGGCCGAACCGAACACCTGCGCAGCCGTTCTGGACGGGGCAGCCACGAAGCCCGGGCCGGAGGCCGGCTTCCCCTCGTCGACCCAGAGCGCGGTGATCGGCGGGACCACCCCCTCGGACTGGTAGCTGCCGGGCCAGCCCGGGCTGAACAGCGGTCCGCTGAACAGGCTGTCGTCATAGCTCAGCCGGACCTTCCTGGTGCCCGACTTCCGCAGCTCGATCGCCGTACGACGAGCCAGCGTGACCAGGTCCGCACGGGGCGGGTAGCTCGGTCTCGTGGTGGGCTTGCTGGCCAGGAACGGGTCGCCGCCACCTACCAGCACGATCCGGTTGCTGCCGGGGACCTGGCGGACCGTGGTGTCGAAACGGGTCGCCGGACCGATCGTCTGGAGAGCGGCGACCGAGGTGAGCAGCTTCATCGTCGAGGCCGGTGTCACCGCCCGGGGGCCGTGTTCGTAGAGCACTCGTCCCGTGCTCAGGTCGTCGACGCGGACGGCCACGCTCGGGCCGAGCCGGGAGTCGTTGAGCAGCGGGCGGCGCACCGCCTTGGCGATCTTGCCGGGCGACGCCTGAGCGCCGGTCAGGGGCTTGGCGACGGTGGGTGCCGCGTGCAGGGCAGGCAGGTCCAGCCCCGCCGGCGCGGCGACCTGGGCCGGCTGGGTGAGCGGGTCGGGTGCGAGCAGGCCCCAGCGGGCTCCGAGGTCGAAGTTCCAGGCCGCGAACGCGAAGAGGACCAGGCCGATGACCAGGACGTCGGGCAGCCAGAACAGGGTGCGCCGGAACAGGGTGCGCCGCCCACGTGACCGGGGCACGCGGCGTTGCTCACGTCGTACCACGCACACCTCCGCCGGGATTGTCGCAACCAGAGGTCGGTGCGCGACACTTGAGCGGCAAAGGTACCGGTGGTGAGGCGACGAAAGGTTCAGGCCGTGGAGTTCGACGTGCTCGTGGATCCGTGAGTGAGATCTGGATCCGATTCCTGTCCGGTCCCGACATCGACACGCTCGGTCTCACCAATGCCGAGATCATCGACGCGGTGGAGTCCGTGGTCGCCGCGCACGGCCGAGGTCAGACGGTGTTCGAGCCTCGCGTCCACCTGGTCCCGGACAACGGGGGCATCGGGCATTTCAACGTGCTGCGCGGGCACGTCTCCACGCTGGGAGACCACGGCGTCAGCGGGATCAAGGTCGTGGGCGACTTCGTGCCCAACTACGAGCGGGGACTGCCCAGTGAGCTCGGCCTTGCCACGCTCTTCGACCCGCACACCGGCGTGCCGCTCTCGATCATGGACGCCACGCTCATTACCGAGGCGCGCACCGGGGCGATGACCGCGGTCGGTGCCCGCTACCTCGCCCGGCCCGACGCAAAGATCCTCGGTCACGCCGGCGCACGGGGCACCGCGTTCGCCAACGTGACCATGCTCGACGAGCTGTTCGACCTCGACGAGATCCGGGTGACCAGCCGCCGGGCGGAGTCGCGGGAGGCGTTCGGTGACCAGCTGCGAGCCGTGCTCAACACCCCGGTCTCGGTCGTGGACAGCGTCGATGAGGCCTTCGACGGCGCCGACATCATCGTCGAGGCCACTCGGCTCAGCGAACCCGCGCCACTGTTGCGCGCCGAGGCGGTGCGGCCCGGGGCGTTCGTGGTGCCCTACGGCACGATCAGCGCGGTGGCGCCGGATCTGCTCGACGCCATCGACAAGGTCGTCGTCGATGACTGGCGCGAGGCGCAGTCCGGTCGGTTCGGGGCGCTCCGGTCCCAGGTCGACTCCGGCCGGCTCTCTCCCCAGACGCTGTACGCCGAGCTCGGACAGATCGTCTCGGGCGCCATACCTGGCCGGGAGAGCCCCGAGGAGCGGATCCTGTTCTGGCACCGTGGCCTGTCGATCCTCGATGTCGCAGTAGCCCACCTGCTCCTGCGTCGGGCCGAGGCCACGGAGGTCGGCACGATGCTCAGGTACCGGTGAGCCTGCTCGTCGACCGGCCCGAGGACCTCGGGCCCGCACAGCTGCTGCGGGTCGCCGAGGGCGAGGACCTGTCACTCTCCCCGGACCTGTTGTCACGGGTCGCTACATCTCGCGAAGCGACACTCGCGGCACTGGCCACGAGTGGTCCGGTGTACGGCGTCACCACCGGCATGGGCAGCCAGTCCGGACTCGCCGTCGACGCAGCGGAGCAGCACGCCTTCCAGGACGACCTGATGCTGGCCCGGTCGGTCGGCACCGCCCCGTGGTTGGATCGTCGTACCGCCCGGGCGGCAGTCGCTGTACGGCTGCGGACCCTGCTCGAGCCGGAGGCAGGCGTCTCGCCGGACCTGATCTCCGCGCTGGCCGGGTTGCTGCGGTCCGCGGTGCAGCCGGCCGTCCCGGAGACCGCGAACGGCGCGGCAGGCGAGATCATTCCGCTGGCGCACCTGGGTGCACTGCTCACCGGACGGGGTGAGGGCTTCTCGCCCACCCGCGGACTGGTCGCGGCGAGCGAGCTGCTGCACGAGGTCGGCCTGGCGCCGTACGAGTTCGGCGCCAAGGAGGGTGTCGCGTTCCTGCAGGGCGTCCCTACGGCAACGGCGCGGGCCGTGCTGCTCGCTGCCGACGCGCGGCTGCTGGCTGCCCAGCAGCTGGTCGTCGGAGCGGCCGAGATCGCCCTGGTCCGCGCGCCGCGTGATCCCTACCATCCCGCGTTGGCACGAGGTGACAACGAGCTCGGCGCCGTGCTGCGAGCCGTCCGCGATCTCGCCGGCGAGGAGGATGCGCCGCGGCTGCTGCAGGCACCCGTCTCGTTCCGGGTGCTGGGCCCGGCGCTCGCCCATCTGCATCGCTGCGTGCACGACCTCGAGGAGGCGGCCGATCGCGCGCTGACCGTGGTCAGCACCTCCCCTGCCCTCGTCGAGGGACGCTTCCTCGGCACCGCCGGCTTCGACGGCTTCGAGCTCTCCGCACGCGCGGACGCCCTCCGCGTCGCGATCCTGCACGTCGCCGAGACCGCCGCCGCCCGGCTGCACCGGATGCTCGACCCGCGCGTCACGGGCCTGGCGCCACAGCTCTCTCACGCCCCCGGACGGCATGCCGGTCTGGTGGTGCTGCACAAGCGTGCCGTCGGCCTGCTGCACGAGGAGCGCCGTACCTCCGCGCCCGCCTCACTCGGTGCCACCGAGACCTCCCAGGGCCAGGAGGACGTGCAGAGCTTCGCGCTGGAAGCGCTGAGCGCAGCCACCCGTGCAGCCGACGTGGCGCGCGACGTGACCGCGTGCGAGCTGGTGACCCTGCACCAGGCGACGCTGCTGGACCCAAGCCGACTGCGAGGCTCAGCAGCCCTTCGGACGGTGTTGCGCAAGGCTTCTGAGCACTTATTATCGAGCACGCACGACAGGACCCTCGGGCCCGATGTGTCAAGCCTGGAGCAGCTGCTCATGTTAGGTTGGGCGCGCAACGTCCTAGATCTCGACCGGTGATGCATCGTCTCGTCCTCCCGACCGCGACCCGACCTGAGCTGCGCCTGACAAGCCAGGGTCGCCCTCGATCAGCCCGAGAGATTCGGAGAGCACGATAATCACCTTCGACGCGGTGACGAAGACCTTCCCGGGCGGCACCGTCGCGGTCGACAACCTCTCGCTGGAGCTGCCGACCGGCAAGATCACGGTGTTCGTGGGTCCGTCCGGGTGTGGGAAGACGACGAGCCTGCGGATGATCAACCGCACCATCGAGACCACCTCAGGGGTGATCTCGATCGACGGTGAGGACGTCACGAAGCAGGACGCGGCGCTGTTGCGCCGGAAGATCGGCTACGTCATCCAGCACGCCGGCCTCTTCCCGCATCGCACGATCGCCGACAACATCGCGACCGTGCCGCTGCTCAACGGCGTGAGCAAGAAGCAGGCGCGGGAGGCGGCCGTGGAACTGCTGGTCCGGGTGGGCCTCGAGGAGTCGATGGCCTCGCGCTACCCCGCCCAGCTCTCCGGCGGCCAGCAGCAACGCGTCGGCGTGGCGAGGGCCTTGGCAGCTGACCCGCCGGTGATGCTGATGGACGAGCCGTTCAGCGCCGTCGACCCGATCGTGCGCGACGGACTGCAACAGGAGTTCCTGCGGCTCCAGGCCGAGCTCGGCAAGACGATCGCGTTCGTCACCCACGACATCGACGAGGCGATCAAGCTCGGAGACAAGGTAGCGATCTTCCGCGAGGGCGGGCACCTGGCACAGATCGGCTCCCCCCAGGAGCTGCTCGACGAGCCGGGTGACGACTTCGTCGCCGACTTCGTGGGTCGCGACCGAGGCTTCCGGGCGCTGTCCTTCGTCTCAGCACAGACGCTCGAGGTCGAGCCCGTCTCGGCGTACGCCGACCGGAGCAGGGCGCAGGGACATCTGGTCCTCGATGACGACGGCCGGCCCCAGGGCTGGGCGCTTCAGGGCGAGTCGCAGGCCCGGTCACTGGCCGGTACCTTCACTACCGAGTCCTCCTTGCGGCTGGTCACCGATCTGGCCCTCACCTCACAGGCAGGGGTCGCTGTCCGGGTCGACCCGGACGGGGTGGCCGACGGTGTCGTCGCTCACGAGGCCATCGCTCGCCATCTCACCGCGCTGCGCCGCGAGGCGTAGCGATGTTCACCTACATCCGCAACAACTACGACTACATCGTCGCTGACCTCGTGCAGCACGTGTGGCTCTCGCTGATCCCGGTCGTGGTCGGTGCGCTGCTGGCGCTGCCGGTGGGCTACCTCGCGGTGCGCCGACGCGCTCTGTACCAGCCGGTCATGAGCATCGGCGGCGTCGTCTACTCGATACCGTCCCTGGCGCTGTTCGCGGTGATCCCCGCCATCGTCCCTACCGGCATCCTCTCGCCGCTCAACGTGCTGATCGGCCTCTCCCTCTACACCTTCGCGCTGCTGGCCCGAACCGTCGCCGATGCACTGATCTCGGTGCAGGGGCAGACCACCCAGGCCGCGTTCTCGATGGGCTTCCGGCCACTTCGCCAGCTGCTCGGCGTCGAGCTGCCGATGGCGGTCCCGGTGCTCTTCGCGGGACTCCGGGTGGCGACGGTGGCCAACATCAGCCTGGTCAGCGTCGGAGCGCTGGTGGGGTCCGGCGGGCTCGGCGCGTTGTTCACCGACGGCTTCCAGCTCGGATTCATCGACCCGATCGTCATCGGCATCGTGTTGTCGATGCTGCTGGCCGCGCTCTGCGACGGCGGCCTGGTGCTCCTACAGCGGCTGCTCACACCCTGGGCCAGGGTGGGGGTCACCTGATGGGCACACCCCCGTGAGCGGCGTCGCACCGGTCCCGATGATCAACTACTTCACCTTCCTCTTCGACGGGTCGAACTGGTCGCTGAGCGGCGACTCCTCGATCCCCGTCCGGCTCGCCCAGCACCTGGAGTACACCGTGCTGACGATGGTGATCAGCGCCGTCATCGCGCTGCCGATCGGGCTGCTCATCGGGCACACCAACCGCGGCGCCTTCCTCGCCATCACCTTGGGGAACTTGGGCCGTTCACTGCCCACCTTCGGTCTGGTGCTGCTGCTGGTCACGTGGCGAGGGATCGGTCTGGTCCCGCTCCTGATCTCACTCGTCGTGCTCGCCATCCCGCCGATCCTGGCGCAGACCTACGCCGGTATCCGGGCCGTCGACCCGTCTGCTGTCGACGCCGCCGTCGGCATGGGGATGCGCCCGACGCAGGTGCTGCTGCGTGCCGAGCTGCCGATGGCACTGCCACTGATCATCGGTGGGCTTCGCAGTGCCCTGCTCCAGGTGATCGCCACCGCGACGGTCGCCGCCTACGCCGGGCTCGGTGGGCTCGGCCGGTTCCTGATCGACGGGCTCAGCAGGAACGATTACGGCCAGATCTTCGCCGGCGCCCTCCTCGTGGCCGTGCTGGCCATCGCCCTGGACTATCTCAGCGCGGGCGTGGAGCGGGCAGTAGTCTCCCCGGGGGTACGAGAACGGAGGGGCCGGCGCCGTGACCGGGTCGAGACCTCGTGAATGAGACCCTGGCGCGTTCTTCAGAGCACACTTGACCGATGCAGACCGTCCGCGGCCCCGGGGCCGACGGCCCCTATGAAAGGTTCCCGCTATGTTGAACAAGCTCAAGATCGGCGCAGCTGTGGCTGCGATGGTCGTGCTGCCTCTGGCGTCCTGCGGTAACGACCCGACCGCCGGTGGCGGCACCGGAGGCTCCTCCAGCTCCACCATCACTATCGGGTCCGCGAACTTCCCGGAGAACCAGCTGCTCGCTGAGATGTATGCGCAGGCTCTTGAGGCCAAGGGCGTCAAGGTGTCCCGCAAGTTCAACATCGGCGCCCGGGAGCTGTATCTCAAGGCGCTCAAGCAGGGGTCCATCCAGATGGTGCCCGAGTACAACGGAGCGCTGCTCGCGGCGCTCTCCAAGGGCGGCTCGGTCGCGCAAGACATCACCACGACCGACCAGGTCGACCAGGCGCTGGAGAAGGTTCTCCCCAGCGGCACCGAGATTTTGAAGTCCTCGCCGGCCGAGGACAAGGACACCCTGACTGTCACACCGGCGACCGCCGCGAAGTACAACCTGAAGACCATCCCCGACCTCAAGCCGGTCGCGGGCAAGCTGACGGTCGGGGCCGGCCCGGAGTTCAAGACTCGCTACCAGGGCCTGGTCGGTCTCAAGAAGGTGTACGGCGTGCAGTTCAAGTCCTTCAAGTCGCTCGACCCGGGCGGGCCGCTCACCAAGACCGCGCTGAAGAAGGGTCAGATCCAGGTGGCCAACATCTTCTCGACCGACTCGACCATCGAGACCGACAAGCTGGTGGTGCTCAAGGACACGAAGAACCTGTTCCTGGCCCAGAACATCACCCCGATCATCGCCAAGTCGAAGGTCAACAACACCGTCTCCTCGACGATCAACGCGGTCTCGGCGGCGTTGACCACCGAGAAACTGACCAAGTACCTCGCCGAGGTGGCCGTCGACAAGAAGAGCTACAGCACCGTGGCCAAGGAGTTCTTGGGCGCCGAAGGCCTGAGCTGACCTCTCCCCGTCCCCCTGGTGCGGGTCAGAGCGGCGTAAGCAGCTCGGCGCGCACCAGCTCGGGTGGTACGCCGAAGGCGTCGACCAGGTCTTCGGCCAGGGTCCGGATCTAGCGGCACCGCGAGCCGGTCTTCCGGCTGTTCGCCTTGGACCGTGCCGAGGACAACCGGCCGTGCTCCATGAACCAGCCGCGGTCGGCCTCGGTCACCGACAGGGCGTAGAGGTCGCACAGCAGCCCCAGCGCCACCGGTTGTCACCGTCGGGCAGTGCCTGCTGCTTGTCCACGAAGGCCTCGAGCACCAGCAGCTCGACGTGCGCGCGGGCCGAGCCGGGAGTCGTTGAGCAGCGGGCGGCGCACCGCCTTGGCGATCTTGCCGGGCGACGCCTGAGCGCCGGTCAGGGGCTTGGCGACGGTGGGTGCCGCGTGCAGGGCAGGCAGGTCCAGCCCGCCGGCGCGGCCACCTGGGCCGGCTGGGTGAGCGGGTCGGGTGCGCGCAGGCCCCAGCGGGCTCCGAGGTCGAAGTTCCAGGCCGCGAACGCGAAGAGGACCAGGCCGATGACCAGGACATCGGGCACCCAGAACAGGGTGCGCCGCAACAGGCTGCGCCGCCCACGTGACCGGGGCACGCGTCGTTGCTCACGTCGTACCACCCGCAGCCCCTTCCGCACACCTGCGCCGGGATTGTCGCAACCAGACGTCGGTGCGCGACACTTGAGCGGCAAAGGTACCGGTGCTGAGGCGACGAAAGGTTGAGGCCGTGGAGTTCGACGTGCTCGTGGAGATCCCCAAGGGGCAGCGCAACAAGTACGAGGTGGACCACGAGAGCGGCCGGATCCGCTTGGACCGGACCCTGTTCACCTCCACGCAGTACCCCGCGGACTACGGCTACATCGAGAACACCCTCGGCCAGGACGGCGACCCGCTCGACGCGTTGGTCCTGCTCCAGGAGCCGACCTTCCCCGGCTGCCTGATCATGTGCCGCGCGATCGGCATGTTCCGGATGACCGACGAGGCCGGTCGCGACGACAAGGTGCTGTGCGTGCCTGCCCACGACCCGCGTCTGGAGCACCTGCGCGACATCAGCCACGTCTCCAAGTTCGACCGGCTGGAGATCCAGCACTTCTTCGAGGTCTACAAGGACCTCGAGCCCGGCAAGTCTGTCGAGGGCGCGGAGTGGGCGGGCCGCACCGAGGCCGAGGCCGAGGTCACCGCCTCGTTCGCCCGGCTCGAGGAGTCCAGAACCAACCACTGACCGACCACTGAACCCGCACTGACCCCCTTCGTTGAGCTGTGCCAAACGCCCCCTCGAGCTGTGCCAAATGTCCCCTTGAGCTGTGCGATATGCCCCGCGAGCAGGGTGCGTTTCCGACATCTCGACGGGGCTTTTGGCACAACTCAACGTGCCGCGAGGCGACCACCGGGGTCAGGCGCTCGCTGCTCGACCACCGGGGAGAGGGCTAGCTTGTCTCCAGCGGGGTGAGCAGCTCGGCTCGCAGCAGCTCCTCGGGCACGCCGAACGCGTCGACGAGGTCCTTCGCCAGCGGACGGATCTTGCGGCACAGTGAGGTGATCTCCCGGCTGATCGCCTTCGAGCGCTGGGAGGAGAGCCGGCCGTGCTCCAGGAACCAGCCGCGGTCGCCTTCGATCACACTGAGCGCGTGGAGGTCGCAGAGCAGGTTGACCGCAACCTTGTTGTCGCCCTCCGGCACGGACCTGGCCTTGGCCACGAACGCCTCCAGCACCAGACGTTCGACGTGCGCCCGCGCGCAGCCGATCACGTGGTCCTGGGACTGGCTGAAGACCTGGACCGGGTCCATCTTCGCGTCGATCCCGCGCTTGAGCCGGCGGGCGACACCGGCCAGCATGTGCTCCTCCCGCCAGCGCAGCATGGCCAGCTGGTAGTCGGAGTCGAGCAGTCCGGACTCCTGGTCCCAACCGTCGTCACCGCCCGGCAGCACGTCCTTGATCCGCTCCAGAAGCTGATGGACCGCAGTGCGCTCGACCACGGTCTCCACGGCCAGCTCGGCCA
>JBBSVL010000032.1:0-14118 GCA_038233595.1 Propionibacteriales bacterium
AACGATCCACGCCCACCCTGGGTGTGCCCGCGCAGGGCGCGATGGAACGCGTGGCTGTGGCAGTTCGCGAGGCCGGGAATCGTCAACCCGGCAAGGCGCTCCGGGACGACGTCCGCTGGTCGACCAAGGCGCTCCGGGACGACGTCCGCTGGTCGAGCAAGGCGCTCTGGCGCCTGACGTCGAGACCACCCGACTGTGACCTGGGTGAAGCGGCCGCCCTCGATCTCGACGAGCACGTCGTCGCGGACTGCCCCGTCGACGTACGCCTTCTCCAGAAGGTACGACGTGGTCATCCGGGGTCCCCGGGGCGGTATGAGCTCAGCAAGCAGCGTCCTGGGCTGTTCACTGTGCGAGGTCCGCGAGGGTGTCTGCCAGGGCGTCGACCCCGGCCAGGCAGTCGGCCATCGAGGCGTTCTCGGCCGGTGAGTGACTGATGCCGGTCGGGTTCCGCACGAACAGCATCGCCGCCGGAATCCCTGCAGCGGAAAGGATCCCGGCGTCGTGACCGGCCATCGTGGGAATGACCGGTGCACCTCCGAGGATGGCCGAGACCCGGTGCGCGAGTGCCGCGTCGAACTCGACCGCACCCGACACGGACTCCGCCGTCACGCGCAGCCCGGTGCCGTCTCGTCCGGCACGGTCGCTGCCCTGCCGGGTGATCTCCTCCAGCAGGGCAGTCAGCGCCTCGTCTGAGCCAGCGCGAGCGTCCAGCCAGGCGGTCACCCGCGACGGGATGGCGTTGGTCCCGTTCGGCGCGACGTCGAGCCGGCCGAAGGTGGCACGCTGCCCGGCCAGCCGGGCCTGCTTGTTCGCGGCCAGGGCGGTCATCGCGTAGGTCAGCATCGGGTCTTGCCGGTCCTCCATCCGGGTGGTTCCGGCGTGGTTGGCAGCCCCGGTGAAGTCGAACCGGTAGCGGCCGTGCGGCCAGATCGCGCTGGCCACCCCGACCGCGGCGTCGCGGTCGACCAGGTCACGGCCCTGCTCGACGTGCAGCTCCACGAAGCAGCCGACACCGGCCAGCAGGTCGCTGGGGCCGAGGTCGGGCTGGAGCGAGCGGGCCGCCATCGCGTCCGGCAGAGCCACCCCGTCGCGGTCCGTCAGCTCCGTGGCCACGGCCGGCTCGATCGACCCCGTCATCAGCCGCGTGCCCAGGCAGGCGATGCCGAACCGGCTGCCCTCCTCCTCGACGAAGGTCCCGACGCCGATCGTTCGGCCCGGCACGAACCCGCGTTCCCGGAGCACGTCGATCGCCGCCAGCGCGCTCACCACGCCCAGTGGCCCGTCGTACGCCCCACCGTCGAGCACCGAGTCCAGGTGTGACCCCGTGAGCACGGATAGTCCGTGACGCAAAGCGCCTGAATCGGCTCCCGGAAGGCGCTTTGCGTCACGGACTATCCCAACCGGACGCCACCAGCCGACCGTGTTCCCGTTGCCGTCCTGCTCGACGTCCAGGTCGCGCCGGGCGCACTCGGCGAGGAACCATGCCTGGCACTCGCGTTCGGCGGACCCGAACGGCTGGCGGAAGTAGCCGCCGGTGCTCGACGACCGGCCCACCGGCGCGAGGTCGTGCCACATCGACTCGAAGTCCATGGGGTCAGTCCAGCGTCGCCCGTCCTCGCGGTCAATGTCACGCCGCTCGAGCGGATCTCGAATCCGAGACGTGCCACGATCGGGCCATGGAGTTCCAGGACGTCGTACGACGAAGAAGGATGGTCCGCAACTTCGACCCGGAGCGGCCCGTGGACGCCGAGGCCGTGGAGCGGATGCTGGACAACGCGGTCCGGGCTCCCAGCGCCGGGTTCAGCCAGGGGTGGGCGTTCCTGGTTCTCACCGAGCCCGCCGACCGCGACGCCTTCTGGGCGAGCACCGGGATCACCGGTGGGGAGGACACCGGCTGGCTGCACGGGATGAAGCGGGCGCCGGTGCTGATCGTGCCGCTGTCCTCCAAGGCCGCCTACCTGGACCGCTACGCGCAGCCGGACAAGGGCTGGACCGACCGGGACGAGGCCCGCTGGCCGGTGCCCTACTGGGACATCGACACCGGGATGGCGGCGTTACTGATCCTGCAGACCGCCGTCGACGAAGGGCTCGGTGCCTGCTTCTTCGGGATCCCGAACGAGCAGGTCGACCACTTCCGCGAGCGCTTCGGCGTGCCACGGACCCACGCGCCCATCGGCGCAGTCGCTGTGGGCCACCCCGAGCCCGGAGGCGCGGTCGGCTCACCCGCCCGACGCGCCCGCCGGGCGACCGGCGAAGTCGTGCACCGGGGCCGATGGGGCTGAGGCCCTAGCGTGCGGCCATGACCGGGAGGACTGCACCGCTGCGCCCGAGTGACTCCGAGACCGTGCGGGACCGGGCGGTGGCCAAGCTGCGGGGCGCTGGTCCGGATCCCGACCGTCACCGACGTCGACCCGGCCGAGCGCGACGAGAAGCCGTTCGTCGCCTTCGAGCAGGAGCTCGCGCGTCAGTTCCCGCTGCTGCACCAGCACCTCGAGCTGGTACCGATCCCTGGACACGCCCTGCTCTTCCACTGGCCGGGGGCCGCCCACGAGCGACCGGTCGTGCTGATGGCCCACATCGACGTCGTACCCATCGACGAGGAGGCGCCCTTAGCGGTGCGCTCGCGTCGGTGCAGCTGAGTAGGACCCGGTGGGATGCGGGGTGCGGATTCCCATATCTACTGGGGAATCGGTCACCCGCTTCGCCCCGGTAGAATCGCCCCATGTCGGACAACGACGAGCGGCCCGACTACAGCGTCGAGAAGGCCCGTGACAAGCGCACCGGTCGCAGTGCTGCCCGGTCGCGGGTCGACCGGCAGGCGTCCTGGGTGGACCAGCAGGTACGGGTGGCGATGGCCCGCGGCGACTTCGACAACCTGCCCGGTGCAGGCAAGCCGATCGAGGGTCTCGGTAGTGAGCACGACCCGAACTGGTGGGTCAAGAAGCTGATCGAGCGTGAAGAGATCACCGGGGTGCTCCCGACTGCGCTCGCGCTGCGCAAGGAGGACGCCGGGCTGGACGCCCAGCTCGACCGGGAGAGCGCCGAGAAGGTGGTCCGCGAGCTGCTGGTGGACTTCAACCGGCGCGTGGTCGAGGCCCGGCGTCAACTCCAGGGCGGGCCGCCGGTGATCACCCGGCTCCGTGACGTCGAGGAAGAGGTCGCGGCCTGGCGCGAGCGGCGGTTGCGGCGTACGTCGTCGCGCTGACCCCGGTTGGCGGACGGGCCGTCCCTCGGGCCACACTGGTCGCGTCATGGCTCAGCAGGAAACCCCGGAGGAGACCTCCGGTACCGAGATCTACCGGACCATGGATCTCGCCCTTCGCATCGGTGAGCTGCTGCTGTCCTCGGGCGCTGGTGCGGCCGACGTCCGCGCCCAGATGGACAATGTCGCGCATGCCTGTGGCCAGCGACGGTTCCAGGTCGACGTCACCTTCACCGAGCTCGCCATCAACCACCAGCCGGCGGCCGACCAGCCGGCGCTGCTGCAGATCCGGCAGGTACGGCGCCGGGCGATCGACTACGAGGACCTGACCCTGGTCGACCACCTGGTGCGCGACCTGGTCGAAGGACGGGTCGACCGCGAGGGGGCCACCGCCCGGCTGGCCCGGATCACCTCGTCGGGACACGCGCGTCCGCGCTGGGCCGTCACCCTCGGGCTCGGCGTGATGGGCGCGGGCGTCGGGCTGGTCCTCGGCGGCGACTGGGCGGTAGCACTGATCGCCTTCGTCGCCGCGGTCTGCATCGACCTGATCCAGCGACGGCTGGAGCGCGCCCGCTTCCCGACCTTCTACCAGCAGGTCGCCGGCGGGCTGTTCGCGACTCTGCTCACGGCGGGCGTGGTGGCCGCCGGTCTGGACGTCTCCCCGAGCCGGGTGATCAGCGCGACGATCATCCTGCTGCTCTCCGGCGTGAGCTTCATGGGGGCGATCCAGGACGCGCTGACCGGTTTCCCGCTCACTGCCGGCGCACGAATCCTGGAGGCGATGATCGCGACCGCCGGGCTCACCGCAGGGGTCAGCGGGGGGCTCAGCGTCGCCCGGGTGCTCGGGGTCGGACTGGGCCGGTTCGACCCGGGCGCCTACACCTTCTCCGGGCTCCCGCTGATGGCCCTGGGGGGAGCGATCACGGCGGCGGCATACGCCTTCTCGTCGTACGCGCCCTACCGCTCCTTGATGCCGGTCGCTGCGATCGCAGCGGTCGCGACCGCCGTCTACTTCGTGGTGCAACGGCAAGGGTTCGGGATCGCTTGGGGGTCGGCGCTGGCCGCGGTGCTGGTGGGGCTGGTCAGCTTCGCGGTGGCCGGTCGGGTGCGGGTGCCGGCGCTGGTGGTCGTGGTCTCCGCGATCGTGCCGCTGCTGCCGGGTCTCTCGATCTATCGCGGGCTGACCCAGCTCACCCAGGGAAGCGAGGTCGGCCTGCTCCCGCTGGTCAACGCCGCCGCCATCGCGATCTCGCTGAGCGCGGGCGTGATCTTCGGGGAGTACATCGCCCAGCCGGTGAAGCGCGAGGCCCGTCGCCTGGAGAGCCGGCTCGCCGGGCCTCGCCTGGTCGGTCCGTTCACGGTACGAGCAAGCCGTCGGCTGCCCCGCGACAAGCGGGACCCGAAGCGGTAGCTCCCGACCCCTCAGTCCTCCGCGGAGCGGCTCCCGAAGCTCTCGTCCCACCAGCCCTTGACGCTGCCGAGCACCCCGCGGTGTCGTGCAGCAACCGCCCGAGCGCGTCACCGGTCTGACGGAAGACCGTGGCATAGCTGCGCGCAGCGTCCTGAGCGGCGTCGCTCACGGTGGCGGAGCCATCGTCCTCGCGGCGCGGGTAGCCACCCTCCAGGTACGCCGGGTACTGACCGCTCTCGATCCAGCGACGCAGCTCGGTGGCGCGGACCACGGCGTACGGGTGGGTCTGGGTCTGCAGCAGCGTTACCTTCATGAACGACTCGCGAAGATCGCCGCCCTCGTCGTACTCCGCACCCTGGGCGAAGAACGAGGTGGCGTCGAGGTCGTCGAGGTGACCGCCACTGGCCAGCTGCATGTGCACCCGGAAGGCGTTCTGCGGATCCTGCGTGGCGAGCAGTCCGGCGCGGTCCGCGGACAGCTCGGCCTTGCGCGACCACTCCATCAGCGCCGCCACGATCACCTCGAACGCCACCCCACCGATCGGGACCGAGGCGAAGAACCCGCTCAGTGCCATCAGCTGCAGCAGCAGGGTCCGGTAGACCGCGTGGCCGCTCAACGCGTGACCGAGCTCGTGCCCGATCACGAACCGCATCTCCTCGTCGCTGAGCAGGTCGACCAGCGAGGAGTTCAGCACGATCACCGGCTTGTCCATCCCGATGCAGGACGCGTTGAGCACCGGGTTGGCCGCGACGTACATCTCCGGCACCGCGGGGGCGTCCAGGGTCGTGCAGGCCTCGAGAAGCAGCCGGTGCAGCCGCTCGAACTGGCGATCGTCGACCCGGACCGAGGAGCCGAGCAGCTCGAGTCGGACACTGCGCTCGCGGAACATCCCGGACACGGCCTTGAGCAGCGTGTCGAACCCCTTGAGCTTGCGCATCGCCACGAGCGCACCCTTGTCGGCCGGGTGCTCCCAGGACCGGGAGCTGATCCCGGTCAAGGTCGCCCGGGACCGCACAGGCTGGCCGCTGGGCCCGTTCGTGTCCGACATGGAAGCGGTCTGCCCTATCCGGGCGGGCCCTCGGTCAGGGTCCGAGCGGACGTAGCTCGTCGGCGTAGGAGACGGAGTAGCGCCGCATCGTCCCTGACCTGCTGATGGAGTACTGCCCCATCCGCCACAGCGGCGGCGAGTAGGCGTGCAGCGTGACGGAGCCGTCCGTACCGCCCGACATCCGGTGGATGTGGTCGGGACCGAAGCTGAACGATCGTCCCGCCTTCACGGTGCGGGTCTTCGCGCTGCCGCCCACTCGGAGCCGGTTCTCGATGACCTCGCCCCGGGTAACGGCGACCGCACCCGAGGACGTGTCGTGGTCGTGCCAGCCGGTGTCGTTGACGGTGTTCCAGCAGAGCAGCCAGAGATCCACATCAGGGTCCCGGTAGAGCGAGACGAAGTGCCGGCCCCCGGTGTCGTGCCGCACGTGATGCTGCCACAGCTCGGGAACGGCGGCCAGCTCACGGACCCAGGCCCGGAGCTCCTGGGGGTCGAGGACCCGGCCGGGAACCGAAGGCAGCTGGTCGGCGGACAGCACGCTGGAGACCGTGGGGGGGCGGTCAGCGGAGGCGATCATCATCGAGTGCTCCTTTCATCAGGTGGGCCGGGTTGGCGACGAACAAGGCATGCCCGAACGCGCCTCCCAGCCCGGGGTCGGTGGGTTGTGCGTAGGGCCGGTCGGAACCATGCACGAGAGGGTCGACGCCGACGACCCGGGTCAACGCATCGATGGCCCGCGTGCCGTAGGACGAGGTCTCGTAGTAGACGAGCCGGTCGATCGCTCCCAGGTCTCCGCCACGCTGCGCGAGCCGTTCGTGATGCAGAGGCGCGAGGCCGGCCAGGGCGACGAACGCGATCCGGAGGGTGGGCAGCAGCCGGCGGCCCTCCGCGTGCCAGGCGAACCAGGCGGCGTTGAGCTGGGCGGTGTACGACGTCAGCGCCGGCCACCAGCCGGGCAGCACGGCCGCACCCGTCGCTGCTGCCGGACCGGGGTGCACGAGGACCGGCAGCCCCGCCGCGTCGGCCACCGCGAGCACCGGTGCGAGAGCAGCCAGCGCGTACGGGTCCGCCATCGCCGTCGCCGGGACCTGCAGTCCGTGGATCCGGGGATGGCGAAGTCTCGTGGCGAGTCCGGCCAGGTCCGGCTCGACCAGTCCGGCGGCGGCCCAGATGCCGTGTCCCGCCGTCCCTTCGAGGTCGTCGGCGAGGCTGTGCCAGGCGTCCAGCAGAGGTGCCGCCTCGTCCGGGGGCAGCGTCTCCACCCCCAACGGCGCCGACAGCGAGAGCAGTGCCAGGTCGACCCCGTCGGTGACGTCCTGGGCGCGACGGGCGGCCAGGTCGTGGTCGGCCGCGTTGATCCGGTACGCCGGCTCACCGGCGAGATGCAGCGTCCAGCCCTCCAGCCTGGGCGCCGTACTCCGGCTGCGCAGCTGCTCGACCAGGGCCGGGGGCCACAGGTGCTGGTGGCAGTCCAGCACCGGAGCGGAGACCGGCTCGGTCGAGGGCATGCCCGGGCCGTCAGCGGCGGCGGGTAGGAAGCGCTTCACACGCCTCAGTGAAGCGCTTCACATCATATTTGGCAAGCCTCACCCGCATCCTCGCCGCCGCCGCCTCCCCCCAAAGGGTCCTCTTGCACCGGGAGCGCCCGGACCGGCACAGTCACGCACGTAGGCTGCGAAGGTGCCGAAGCGACCCACGCTCCAAGACGTCGCCGATGCGGCCGGCGTCGCTCCGGCGACCGTGTCCTACGCGCTGCGCGGGGAGCGCGGCTCGGATCAGACCGTGCGCCGGGTACAGGCGGCCGCGGCACGGCTCGGCTACCAGGCCGACCCCATCGCCCGGGCTCTGGCCAGCGGCCGATCGCGCACCGTCGCGGTGCTCTGCGGATCGACCCGCGACCTGTGGCAGCAGTCCCTGGCGGCAGACCTGGCGCGGGCACTGACGGCACGGCAGCGGCACGCGATCCTCGCCGACGCCGACGGGGACCCGGACCAGGAGGACGCGTTGCTGGCGATGCTCAGTGACCAACGACCCGACGGCTTCCTGGTGGCACCGTTGGACCCGTTCGCCAAGAAGTGGGAACCCCTGGCCAGGCAGGTCCCGATCGTCTCGATCGGTGACCGGCTCTCCAAGGCCCCGTCCGCTGGAGCCGTGGTGTTCGACAACGCGAAGGGGTTCTCGCTGGTCTTCGACCACCTCGCCGCACTCGGACACCGACGGATCGCGGTGGTCCTCCCGCAGCGCCCCAGCACGCCCGACCGGCCGGCCGAACGCCTCGTCGGACGAGAGGCGGAGCGCTACGGGATGACCGTCGACCTGGTCCGGACCCCGCCGGCGACCGCGGACCCCGACACCACGACCAACCATCTGTCCGCCGCGCTGCAGGGCGACCGGACCGACCGACCGACCGCGGCGTTCTGCCTGACCGACTCCTTCGCGTTCGGCGTCCTGCGCGCAGCGGACCGGCTGGGCCTCGCTGTCCCCGATGACCTCTCCGTGGTCGGGTTCGAGGACGTCAAGTTCGCCGACCTCGCCGGATCGGGGCTTACCACGGTCGCCTGGGGCCAGGAAGCGATCGTGGACGCCGCGGTGGACCAGCTGCTGGCAGCCGTGGACGACGAGGTACCCCTCGAGACACGGACCATCGCCCCACGCCTCGTGGTCAGGCGGACAACGGCCGCGCCGCGCACCTAGCCTCCCGGGTCAGCCCTCCAGCATCGGGATCCGGACCCCGCGTTCGTCGGCGACCTCGCCAGCCCGGTCATACCCGGCGTCGACGTGACGGATGATGCCCATCCCGGGGTCGTTGGTGAGCACCCGCTCGATCTTCTGCGCCGCGAGGTCGGTGCCGTCCGCGACGCAGACCTGGCCGGCGTGGATCGAGCGGCCCATCCCGACCCCACCGCCTTGGTGGATGGAGACCCAGGTGGCTCCCGACGCGGTGTTCACCAGGGCGTTGAGCAACGCCCAGTCGGCGATCGCGTCGGAGCCGTCGAGCATCGACTCCGTCTCCCGGTACGGCGAGGCGACCGATCCGCAGTCGAGGTGGTCCCGCCCGATCACGATCGGCGCCTTCAGCTCACCGGAGGCGACCATCTCGTTGAACTTCAGTCCGGCCAGCTGGCGTTCGCCGTAGCCCAGCCAGCAGATCCTCGCCGGCAGCCCCTGAAAGGCGACACGCTCACCGGCCATGGTGATCCACCGATGAAGTCGTTCGTTGGCTGCGCTCTCCTCTCTCGGGAACAGCTCGAGGATCGCCCTGTCCGTCGCCACGATGTCGGCCGGGTCACCGGAGAGCGCCGCCCAGCGGAAGGGCCCCCTGCCCTCGCAGAACAGGGGACGGATGTAGGCGGGCACGAAACCGGGGAACTCGAAGGCCCGGTCGTAACCCCCCTTGCGGGCCTCGTCGCGGATCGAGTTGCCGTAGTCGAAGACCTCCGCGCCCTTGTCCTGGAACTCCACCATCGCCCGCACGTGGGTGGCCATCGACGCCTGCGCGTCCTTGGTGAAACCGCCCGGGTCGCGGGCTGCGTCGTCGTGCCAGTCCTCGAAGGCAACCCCGAGCGGAAGGTAGGACAACGGGTCGTGCGCGGAGGTCTGGTCGGTGACGATGTCGATCGGCGCATCGAGCTCGAGCAGCTTCGCGAAGACCTCGGCCGCGTTGCCGAGCAGCCCGATCGACAGCGGCTTGCGGGCGTCGCGGGCCTCGACGGCGCGGGTCACGGCGTCCTGGAGGTCCGCGGCCTGGCAGTCCAGGTACCGGTGCTCGATCCGCCGGGTGATCCGGGACTGGTCGACGTCGACGCAGATCGCGACCCCGTCGTTCATGGTGACCGCCAGCGGCTGCGCGCCACCCATCCCGCCCAGACCCGCCGTCAACGTGATGGTGCCGGCCAGAGTGCCCCCGAAGCGCTTGTCCGCCACCGCGGCGAAGGTCTCGAAGGTCCCCTGGAGGATCCCCTGGGTGCCGATGTAGATCCACGATCCGGCCGTCATCTGGCCGTACATGATCAGGCCGAGGTCCTCCAGCCGGCGGAACTCCTCCCAGTTCGCCCAGTCGCCCACCAGGTTGGAGTTGGCGATCAGCACCCGCGGCGCCCACTCGTGGGTGCGCATCACCCCGACCGGCTTGCCGGACTGCACGAGCATCGTCTCGTCGTCCTTCAACGTGCGCAGCGTGCGCACCAACGCGTCGTACGCCTCCCAGCTGCGGGCGGCCTTCCCGGTGCCGCCGTACACGACCAGGTTGGCAGGGTCCTCGGCCACCTGGGGGTCGAGGTTGTTCATCAGCATCCGCAGCGGCGCCTCGGTCTGCCAGGAGCCGGCGGTCAGCTCGGTGCCGTGGGCGGCGTGGATAGGGAGACGCGGGTTGTCGTTCACTGGAGCTCTCCGATCACTTCTTCGACGGCATGGAGTACGGCGCCGGTGCGGACCAGCTCGACGGCGGTCTCGATCTCCGGGGACAGGTGGCGGTCCGGCCCGGGGCCCTCGATCCCGGACGCGCGCAGCAGCGCGACGACCGCTCCGGTTGCGGGCGAGGGATCCAGCGGGCGGCGGAAGTCGAGGGCTCGGGCGGCGGTCAGCACCTCGATCGCGATCACCCGGGTCAGCCCGTCGACCGAGCGGCGCAGCTTGCGCGCGGCCGACCAGCCCATCGAGACGTGGTCCTCCTGCATCGCGCTCGAGGGGATCGAGTCGACGCTCGCCGGAGCCGCCAGCCGCTTCATCTCCGAGACGATCGCGGCCTGAGTGTACTGGGCGATCATGTGCCCGCTGTCGACGCCGGGGTCGAAGGCGAGGAACGGCGGCAGCCCATGGCTGCGTGCCTTGTCGAGGAAACGGTCGGTGCGGCGCTCGGAGATCGAGGCAACGTCGGCAGCCACGATCGCCGCGAAGTCGAGCACGTAGGCCACCGGCGCACCGTGGAAGTTCCCGTTGGACTCCACCCGGCTGGCCCCTGAAGTCGGGTCAGTGAGGACGACCGGGTTGTCGATCGCAGACGCGAGCTCGCGGCCGGCCACGGTGGCGCAGTGCTCGAGGGTGTCGCGGGCGGCACCGTGCACCTGAGGGGAGCAGCGCAGCGAGTAGGCGTCCTGGACCCGGTTGCAGTCCGGGCCGCGGTGCGAGGCGACGACTTCGGAGTCCCTGAGGATCGCGGTCAGGTTGGCCGCGGAGAGCGCCTGACCCGGATGCGGCCGGATCGCCTGCAGCTCGGGGGCGAACACCCGGTCGGTGGCGAGCTGGCCCTCGACGGACATGGCGGCCGAGATGTCCGCCGTACGCAGCAGCCGGGACAGGTCGTCCAGCGCCAGCACCAGCATCCCGAGCATCCCGTCGGTGCCGTTGATCAGCGCCAAGCCTTCCTTGGCCACCAGCTCGACCGGCTCCAGACCTGCCTCGGTGATGGCCTCGGCGGCCGGCATCAGGGTGTCGCTCGCGTCCCGGACGGAGCCCTCCCCCATCAGCGCCAGGGCGCAGTGTGCGAGCGGCGCCAGGTCACCGGAGCAACCCAACGAGCCGTACTCGTGCACCACCGGGGTGATCCCGTGGCTGAGGAAGGCAGCAATCAGCTCCGCGGTCTCGGGTCGTACGCCGGTGTGCCCGGTCGCCAGCGTCGAGAGCCGGAGGAGCATCAGCGCACGGACCACCTCGCGCTCCACCTCCGGGCCGGACCCGGCCGCGTGCGAGCGGACCAGGGACTTCTGTAGCTCGGCGCGCTTCTCTTCCGGGATGTGCCGGGTCGCCAGGGCGCCGAAGCCGGTGGAGATGCCGTAGGCGGGGGTGGCAGCCGCGGCCAGCTCCTCGACCACGCTCCGGGCCGTGGCCAGCGCGGCCAGCGCATCGTCGCCGAGCGAGACCGGAGCATCGTGTCTGGCTACCGAGACCACGTCGGCGAAGGACAAGGGGCCGACTCCGACGACGACGGTGTTCACGGTGGCCGAACCTGTCGAAACCGAGTCTGTCGCATCCATGACCTCATGCTGGCCTTCGACTGCTCGCACGAGAAGAGGGGTTCCGAGCGCCGCGTCTCGGAACCGAGACGTGATCCGTCGGGACAACGGGCCGCTGCCACCCCTTGGGGTGGATTGGCGACGCGCCCACGGGGCATTCACTTCTCACGCTCGGCTCGCTGCGCCTAGGGTCGAGGGAACGGGCAACCCGGTTCCGGGACGCCGCGCTGACTGGAGGAGTCCCATGAGCACCAGCAACATCATCGTGATCATCGTCATCATCATCATCGTGCTCATCCTGCTCGGCCTGCTGGTGTCGATGATGGGCAAGAAGCGCAAGGAACGCGACCGGGGCCGGGCTGAGGAGATCCGCACCGACGCAACCGGTCGAGCCGCGAGTGCCCAGGACTCCCAGCTCCAGGCCAAGCAGGCCGAGGTCGAGGCGGAGCTCAAGCGGGTCGAGGCCGAGCGCGCCTCGACCCAGGCGACGGAGGCCCGTCAGGGCGCCGAGGTCGAGCGTGCCCGGCATGAGGACCAGATCCGCGAGGCCGATCGCCTGGATCCGGATGTGAACCACAAGGCGGCCGACTACGAGCCCAGCCCGCTCGGCGAGTCCGGACGCGAGTCGCGCCCGCTCGGCGAGTCCGAGCCGGGCCGCGATGGTCAGGCACCGGTGAGCCCGGAGCAGAGCGCCAACCCACCGGTGGCCGACACCAACACCGCGGCCGGCGAGCCGCTCGACCCTGAGGACCCGGGCGCCGGTAGCCACCGCCTCTGACTGTCCACTGGGCGAGACTCCAGTCCCACATTACGGACACTGCGCCTAGCGTTGCCGGGTGGTCGTAGCAACCGGTCCTGCCCGCGTGGGGACCGCACGCCGCTGGGCGATGCTCGGCGTCAGCCTGCTCGCCCAGTCGGCCACGTCGGTGATGGTCCACGGACCGGCGTTCCTGATTCCCACCCTGCACGAACAGCTCGGGCTCTCCCTCCCCCTCGCTGGCCTGGTGGCGGCGGCCTCGACGATCGGAGTGATGCTCACCCTGATTCCCTGGGGCTACGTCGTGGACCGTCGCGGCGAGCGGTTCGTGCTCGTGGTCGGACTGGCCGGGACCGCCGCCGCGGGTCTGGTCGCGGCATCGACGCACTCCGTCGCCGCGCTGGGAATCGCGCTGTTCGTGGCGGGAGCCTTCGGCGCGAGCAGCAACTCGGCGAGCGGCCGGGTCGTCGTCGGCTGGTTCCCGGCCCATCGCCGCGGCCTGGCGATGGGCATCCGGCAGATGGCGCAACCGCTCGGCGTCGGCATCGCAGCGATCACGATCGCCGTGGTGGCCGCACGCTCCGGTGTGTACGCCGCGCTCTGGTTCCCCACCGTGTTCGCCGCAGTCGCGGCGGTGGCCGTGCTGGTCGTCGTACTCGACCCGCCGCGGCCGCCGTCGACGAACGGCACCGCTGCGAACCCGTACGCCGGCAACCGGTTCCTCGCCCGGATCCACGGTGTCTCGGTGCTGCTGGTCATCCCCCAGTTCGCGGTGTGGACCTTCGGTCTGGTCTGGCTGGTGGACGACCGCGGATGGGGTGCCGGCGCTGCCGGTGTCCTGATCGCTGCGAGCCAGATCTGTGGCGCGCTGGGCAGGATCGCGGTCGGTCAGCTGTCCGACCTGGTGTCCTCGCGACTGCGCCCACTGCGCTGGGTCGCGATCGCAGCCGCCGCGACCATGGCCGTGCTCGCCCTCACTACGCAGCTCGATCTCGGCGTCTCGGTGCTGTTCCTGGTCGTGGCCACGACGGTCACGGTGGCCGACAACGGTCTGGCCTTCACCAGCGTGGCCGAGCGGGCCGGGCCGTTCTGGTCCGGCCGCGCCCTGGGCGTGCAGAACACCAGCCAGTTCTTGGCCGCCTCCGCCGTCGGACCCGCAGCCGGGGCTGCGATCGCCGCCTGGGGGTATCCCGCCGCCTTCGCCCTGGCTGCCGTGTTCCCGGTGCTGGCCACGCCGCTGGTGCCTGTGCACGACGAGACCGATCTCGGCTGAGTCCACCGCGGGTCGAGCAGGTCTCGCAGCGACCGGCGCCAAGACCTAGAGTCTCGCCCATGGGACAGGTGCCGGCGGCCACGCGCGCCTTGCGGGTGCTCAGGTTCCTGGCCACCCAGCCCGATCCTGTGTCGCTCGACCGGATCGTGCGGGCGGTGGCGCTCCCGCGGAGCACGGCGTACCACCTGCTCAACGCGATGATCGAGGAAGGCTTCGTGATCCACCTCGAGGACGAGCACCGTTACGGACTCGGGGTCGCGGCGTTCGAGGCGGGCAGCGGCTACGCACGGCAGGAGCCGCTGCAACGCATCGCCCGTCGACCGCTGGCCACCCTGGCCGACCGGGTCCGGCAGTCCGCCCACCTCGCGGTGCTGCACGGGCGTGACGTGCTCTACGTCGTGGAGGAGCGGGCCCCCGGCCGGCCCCCGCTGGTCAGAGACGTCGGCGTGCGGCTCCCGGCCCAGCTCACCGCCAGC